>JAYSZT010000302.1:0-15066 GCA_043737915.1 Acidobacteriota bacterium | reverse complement strand
GCCGACTCCGCGTTTTTGGTGTCTTTATTCAAAAAGTAGGCGTTGCCCAGCTGGCTCCATGCCTCAAAATCCTTTGGATCATTGGCGAGAATTGCTTTCAAGCCGGATATAGCAGCGTCATTCTTACCTTTTTTAATGTCCGAAAGGGCGTGGTCAAACCTGTCTTGATCTTGCTCTTTCCGCTGATAATCGGGCCGCACGGTAACAACGCCGCTTTTTGTTTTGGCGTCCACAACCTGAGTCCAATTTATGGTGAAGTCCTGATAGACGTTCGCGGTCGGCGTATAGTTTAGCTGCCGACTGGCAACATCAGCGTGATCGATCTCGACGACGATCACAGACTCTCCGCGTGGAACCTCATTCAAGATAAACGAACCCGATTCTGCCGCTTGCCGCCGTACAATGAGGCGGCCGTTGATGTAAGCCGCAACATAAACTGCCGGCTTTGGCTGACCCACGGGCAGTCCGTCCAGCGTTATTTTACCCGAGACGATGATAGTGCCAGCTTTGTCATCACTTCCGATCTTTCTTGGGAGATGATTTGGATCGTCAGGGACGGATTGGGCATTTGCAAAGCTAGCGGAGGCCGCAATAGTTAGGCAAACAAGCGACAAAAAGGATCTGAAATTCATATTCACGCTCCGGAGGTTTTGAATTTTCCAATCGTAACACTTTTGCGAGTGAAATAATTTAATTATCTCGCTGCGAAAGCGTCGTTGCCGGTTGGTTTTACTAGGTGGCGGGTGTCGTTTAGGGCAAGGACGCGGATGTTGCGGGGGCCGCGGATCTCGAAGCGGTTGATGCCGCAGTTTGAGGTGATGAGCCACGGCGTCTGTTTAGTGCCGCGGTGGATCGCGCCGAGGAAGCTAAGCGTAAGATAGCAGATCGCTCCTGTGTGCGAATATATCGCGATGCGTTCGCCCTGATGACGGCGGATGATGTCCCGCGTCTCTGCGGTTATGCGCCGCAAAAGCTGACGATAGCTTTCGCCCTTCGTTATTACGTGCACGATGTCGCGGTTGATCAACGCATAATAGTCTTTTGGATACTGCTCTTTTGATTCGTCAAAAGTGAGTCCTTCAAGAACTCCAACGTGGCGTTCGCGGAAGGCCGCGGATGTATTTACCGGAAGATTTAATAGTTGGCCCAGTGGTTCGGCGGTTTGGACCGCGCGATGCAGGTCGCTGGAATAGATCGCCGAGATGCCTTCTTTCGCAAGGAGTTTCGCCGTTTTCTCAGCCTGCTGAACGCCGAGTTCCGACAAAGGCGTCGGTCCATGCCCACCAAAACGCCCTTCAGCGTTCCCGGCAGACTGGCCGTGTCTGATCAAATATAAGCGTGTCGGTTGCGGCATTTATTAGTCTTCGTACGGTGGTAAACGCTCGATTATTTTTGAGGCTGCAGTCCGAATGCCATCGATTTCGTTAGTTATGGCGTCCCAAACAACAGTGAGTTTTATTCGAAAATACTGGTGAGCTATGATGTCTCGAAATTTTGCAACGTCGGACCACTCTACTTCTGGCCTGCTAGATAAGACTTCGGATGGGATATTTTTGACAGCCTCTCCTATGATCTCAAGATTGCGAGCTACGGCGTCGACCAGCATGTTGTTTTCGGAAAACGAATCAAACGTATATCCGCCAATGTACTCGCCGATTCGGTCACAGGATTGAATAATATCAGCAAGGTAAAGTCTATAATCCCGAGACATATTGTGTCTCCCGTAAGATTCTATCCCTTATCACGGGTTTGATCGTATCTTTCATTACAAGATCGACCTTCCGCACAAAAAGACTCTCTAAAAAGTTAAGCAAACCCATGTAATCGCGGAAGGTCTCACGTTCCAGATTAACGAGCACATCGACATCGCTCTTCTCGGTTTGCTCCTCACGGGCGAATGAGCCGAAGATGCCGAGTTCCAGCACGCCGAACGCTTTGATCTCTTCCCGATGCTTTTCGAGCAGGTTAAATATGTCGCCGCGAGATTTCATTATAGAGAATCTACTTGCAAACCGGAGATTTTGCAATCTTTGACATCACGCTCCGACTGCCTCGGCCTTTAGTTTTTCGGTCTGGTAGTGGGTCCTTAGCGTGTCGACGAACTCGTCGATCTGGCCTTCCATTACTAGTTCGAGTTGGTGGACGGTCAGGTGGATGCGGTGATCGGTGACGCGGTTTTCTTTGAAATTGTATGTGCGGATCTTCTCCGAACGATCGCCGCTGCCGACCATTGATTTGCGTTCGGCGGAAAGTTCGTCGTGCTGTTTTTGCTCTTCGAGTTCCTGTAGCCGGGCACGCATGATTCGCATTGCCTTTTCTTTATTCTTGATCTGTGATTTTTCGTCCTGCATCGAAACAACGACGTTCGTCGGCAAGTGCGTCAGACGAACGGCGGAATACGTCGTGTTGACGGACTGGCCGCCGGGGCCGGATGAGCAGAAATAATCAACGCGAAGATCTTTCGGATCGACGACGACGTCGACTTCCTCAGCTTCGGGAAGGACGGCAACGGTGATCGCTGATGTGTGAATGCGGCCTTGAGTCTCGGTCTGGGGAACTCGTTGGACGCGATGTACGCCCGACTCGAAACGCATTTTCGAGTAAACGTTGTCGCCCTCGATCACGGCTGTCGCGTCCTTGATGCCGCCGACGCCGGTGTCAGACATTTCGAAAATATTCATTTTCCAGCCCTGACGCTCGGCGTAGCGAGTGTACATACGGAGAATTTCTGCGGCAAAAAGCGTGGCTTCGTCACCGCCGGTTCCGGCACGTATCTCAAGAATTACGTTCTTTTCATCGTTCGGATCTTTTGGCACGAGCAAGAGCTTTAACTCCTCTTCGGCGGCGGGTAATTTTTCTTCGATCTCCGCGATCTCCAGGCCGGCCATTTCACGCATCTCGTCATCATCAGCCATATCAGACAGGTCTTTTGCGCCTTTCAGGTCTTCCTGCATTTTGCGGACCTCTCGATATTTCCCGACGATCTCACCGAGACTGCGATGCTGTTTCATCAATCGGGCATACGCCGTCATGTCGGACATGAATTCAGGCTGCGATATCTGCTCGGTCAGCTCATCGTAGCTTTTTTCAATTTGTGCAAGTTTTTCGAACATATAAAAAGCGATTTATCGCGGAGAACACAAACGTCTCAGAGCTAGAAAGCAGTATTGGCTCTGTGCCCACTGTGGTTAAAATTCTTAAACGACCACCTCAAGTTCACGCTGGAATACCGGTGCTGCTTCAACTTCCAAAGGCTCTAGTTTTAGCGACTCGTCGAGTGCCTTGATAGCGACTTCGAGTTGTTCGTTATCCGGTTCCTGGGTAGTGATATTTTGCAGCCAAAGTCCGGGCATCGTCATAAATTTGAAGATCGCACTCGACTCTTTCTTCGCTGCGTAGCGGATGACTTCGTAGGAAAGTCCGGCAACCAGCGGCATCAGGGCGATTCGCACGACGAGGTTCATCCACGTCGCTTCGAAATTGATCACCGAGAATAGAACGATCGCGACGAGCATCACGACCATGAGAAACGAAGTGCCGCAACGCGGATGCTGCCGCTTCTGTTTCGAAGCATTCTCAGTCGTCAGATCAAAGCCTTTTTCCCACGTGAACACAGTTTTATGTTCCGCTCCGTGATACTCGAAAACGCGGCGGATGTCTTTCAAGAATGACATCGAAAAGATCATGAAGATGAAAAACACCATTCGGATCAAGCCGTCGATCAGGTTAAACGAGACCCACGAGCCAAAGGAATCAAGTTTGATCTTCCAGACGTACGCCTTGATCGTTTCCCACCACGCGGCATCGGCGGCAACTATCGGAGCTTCGGCCCAACCCATTGCGATGAACAAAATATTGGTCAGAACGAGAGGTGCGACGATGAACAGCAGAACGTTGAAAAACAATGCGAAAATTATCGATCCGACCGCACTTGCGGACTGTCCGACGCCCGATTTCTTCTCCGTCTTCTCAGGCATGACGACCTTGACCGGAGCCTTTACAAAGTTCTTGTCGTCGGACCCGTCAACGTAGGCGACCTGAGTTTCGCCGGCCTTTGATTTTTCGAGTTCCTCGGCGGCCGTCGCGTCTTCTTCGAAAATACGAGCCGAAAAATTAAGAGCCTTGATGCCTAGCGCCATCGATTGAATGAGCGTCGCACCGCCCCGTAGAACGGGCGTATTAAGCCACTTATACTTATCGCTCCACTTTGGCAAAGTGTCAGCGGTAGTGACGATCGAGCCGTCAGCCCGGCGACAGGCGATCGCGTATGCCGATGGAGTACGCATCATCACGCCTTCCATCACGGCCTGACCGCCGACGATCAGGTCGCGCTCGAGCGAAAAAATTGTGTGCAAAAATCTAAGTTTTCGTGCTGTCGATCTTGTCTTCATAACGTTTAATTGACGGCTACAGTATCGCTTTCGTTGCCTTATTGTTTGGGCGTTTGCAATATTACGCTGAAATGCCCGTTGCTCTCGAGAAAACATTTTTTGACCGAGTCAGTCTTTTCAAGCCCTTGCTGTCTAAGCTGGCTCATCAGTTCGTCCTCAGTCATAAATTCTTTGCTGAGATTCTTTACTAAGACCTTTCCATTCTCTATCAAAAGAAGGGGTTTCGGTTCTAGCAGGCGACCTATCATCACCGACTTAAAGCCGAGCCAGTCGAAGAAGAAATCCCAGAGAACGATCGTCGTGATCAGGATCAGAGCCTCGGTGATCGATTTCGAATCGCCGGCCATGCCGTTTTGAGCAGCGTCCGCGATGACAACGATCACGAGCAGATCGGCGATGCCCACCGATCCGGACTGGCGCCGAAAGATCCTCAGCAGGAAATACATCGCGAGATACATGATCGTCCCGCGGATCAGGATCTCGAGTATGGACTCTGTCGGCACAAACATCGACTGCCAGTTGATCGCGAAGATCTTGTCCATATAAATGGGATCAAACGTCTAACGCCGACCTTTTTTCACCTATCGCGGGTGTTAATTCACACCTTGGACACGGCGCCAAAAGATCGGCGTCAGTTTTTACTTGCTAATATCTGTCAGTAATCAATCTCAAAACGATCAAAAACCTATTTCGCGGCCTCAGCGGTTCCGCGAGCGTAGCGTTTGTTAAATCGGTCAACGCGTCCTGCCGTATCGACAAGCTTCTGTTTACCGGTGAAAAATGGATGGCATGCCGAACAAATTTCTATACTGAGATCCTGACCGGTCGAACGAGTCTGAAAAACGTTGCCGCAGGCACAGGTTACTGAAATTTCGTTGTAATTAGGGTGTATTTCTTTTTTCATAATTATCACTTCCTTCGCCGTATATAAGCGATGCGTGTGAATAACGCAATTTCTAAGCATACTGCCAAACGAGTTTGTGGTCAAGCAATTCGCGATCCTCTAGCGAGCTAGAGCCTTCTCGTAGATGTCGATCCATTGCTGCGGTGTTACTTTAGACGCGAGTTTGCCGATGAGGTCGAGCGGAACGTCTTTTGAATTTTTGATCCGAATGCACGATTTACCCATATCAAGCTTTTTGGTCGAGTGCTGTGGCCATTCGTCGCGGAACCAATCCAGCAGCGAGTGGTTACCGTAGAGGCACATTGAGTAGATGGCAATATGATTTTTTTGTGACGCGATGCTCATCAAGCCGGGCGGTAACGACGGGTCACAGTGATAGCCCGCAGGATAAGTCTCAAGTGGCACCGCCCAGCCGATCATTCCGTAAGCCATACCTTCCTCGAACCCATCAGGCAAGTTATCGTTTATAACCTTACGGAGAGCGGTGATCACGTCTTTACGATCATATGGAAGTCCGGAGATATATTCATCGGGTGTTTTGGCGGTTGATTGCATAAGACACGAGGGAAATTCCCACAGACTAACACAGATAGACACTGATTTGGAACAGAAATTATCCGGGTTCATCGGTGTTCACCGGCGGAAAGGCTTGCTGATCGAGCAATTTTTCTAAGTGATGTTCGCGAATGCCGTAGAGCTGTTTGATCTCGTCGATCTGGCGATCGAACCCCGCAGGATTGATTGTTTTCGCGAGACGCGTGCCAACCAGCATGTTGTTTTTAGGCGTGTGTTCGTTCGAGATGAATTCGAATAGTTTGGTCGAGTAACCGCTCCGTTCGAGCAACAGCGAGCGGAGGCCGTCGGTTATCGTTTCGGCGGTGCGTTCGAGCATGATGCCGTGCTTTAATATGCCGCGAAACATTTCGGGAGGCTTGATCTGCGGACGAATTTCCTTATGACAGCAAGGAGCTGCAACGATCAGGTCTGCCTTCGCGACGATGCCTTTGAAGATAGCGTCGTCCGAGGCTGTATCACAGGCATGGAGGGCGATCAGAATATTAATGTCGCCAACCTCGTGATCGGCGATATTGCCAACTACAAAATCAAGCCCATCAAATGCCGATGCCTTTGCGACTCCATTGCAGAGATCGACTAGTTCGCTCTTGGTATCAACGCCCGTGATCTTAACGTTTATTCCGCGGACATTGATGAAATAATCGTACGCCGCGAAGGTCAGATAGCCTTTACCCGAGCCCATGTCGACTATTCTTAGCTCTTTGCGATCTTTTAATTCAGACTTATCAACGAGGCTCGCGAGCACCTCGACAAACTTATTGATCTGCCGCCATTTGTCCTGCTGACGATCGCGTACGCGGCCGCTCTCGTCTGTAATGTCGAGGGCTTTCAAATAAAAACTATTAACGTCGATCTGAAGCGTCTTTTCGCGGTCGTGGTCGAGCGGCGGAGCGGATTTGAATGTCGGTTTTGAGCGGTTTAGGCGGGACTTTCCTTTTTTGCCACTATCCAGCTGAAAATCGTTTGCGGTAGTGAAAAGGTGCCCGCTGTGGAAGTCGCCGCCGAGCAATTTTGCTAATAGTTTGATGCCTTCGTCGAGGTCGTAATTCTTGACCGTGTCGCGTGTAGCTCCCCGATAAAGAAAGTATAGCCGCACGCCTTTCTTCGTCTTGACCAACCGCACAAGAAGCTTTTGAAGATGTTCGTCCGCACCTTTATAATTTCCGAGAGAAAGTTTGACGAAGGTTTCCGCGTTCAGCGACCTAGTGAATTCAGCTACAAAGATTTCGATATTCTGCGGCATAGGGAATTGTCCACAGATTAACACAAATGAACACAGATAATTTGAACTCAATCAACTATAGTAGAGACGAATGGAAACTTCGGATTGGGTTGCCCCCAGCGGAAATTACCGTCCACAGATGGACAGGGATGAACGCTAATAGTTTTTTGATAGGGATTATGCGATGTTTCGAATCCTATGAAGATCTGTGGTAATCCGTGTCCATCTGTGGAAAAAAAAGATTTATGAAAAACCTATTTCACCTCGCATTTCCTGTTAACGATCTGAATTCGGCCCGCGCATTTTATGGGGGCGTTCTTGGATGCGAAGAAGGGCGCAGTTCGGAACATTGGATCGATTTTAATCTTTACGGTCATCAGATCGTGACGCATTTGTCGGCTGCGGTGAGTGAGAGAGTTTCGAATCACGTCGATTCGGATGACGTGCCGGTGCCGCATTTCGGGATAATATTATCGATGGACGAGTGGAGCCTCCTCGCTGAAAAGCTGAGATCGAGCGGCGTTAAGTTTATTATTGAGCCAAAGATCAGGTTCGCGGGCGAGGTCGGCGAACAGGCAACGATGTTCTTCCTCGATCCGAGTGGGAACGCGTTGGAATTTAAGGGTTTTAATGATTTTGCGGATGTCTTTGCAAAGTAGAAATAATAGTCTGTGGCTAATAGCTGAAAGCGTTCAGTTTTATTCAGGAGTCTTATGGTACTAAAGTTTTTGGCGTTGATCGCATTACTTCCGGTTGCGTTGTTCGCTCAGACTCCGACACGCACGGTCGCCGTGACGATCGATGATCTTCCGGTCGTCTCGACCCGCGGCGATCTAAGAGCGCGGCGGCAAATAACAAAAAGTCTGCTCGCTCACGTCAGAAAAGCGAAAGTGCCCGCGATCGGATTCGTAAATGAGAACAAACTTTATACCGGGGAGAAGCGGGACGAGAAGCAGGTCGACCTGCTGCGAATGTGGCTCGCGTCAGGGTTGGAACTGGGTAACCACACGTTCTCGCATCGCAGCCTGAATGCGATCGAACTTGCGGATTACGAAGCAGATATCATAAAGGGCGAAACGATCACCAAGGAATTACTCGCCGAAAAAGGTCAAAAGATCAGATTTTTTCGTCATCCGTACCTGCAGACCGGCCAGTCGATGGAGGTCAAGGCCAAGTTTGACGATTTCTTAAAGGAACACGGATACACGATCGCTCCGATCACGATAGACAGTGCCGACTATATTTTTTCTAAGGCCTACGACATTGCGTTCGACAGGAAAGATAAAAAATTAATGAAACGGGTCGGCGATGCCTATGTGCCGTATATGGAAAGCAAATTGGATTACTGGGAACGGCAGTCGCTCAAAGCTATTTGGTCGGGAGATCAGTCAAACCTTACTCATCCACGCCAATACTATTAATGCTCGCTATTTCGGAGATCTAGCGGCGATGTTCAGGCGACGGGGTTACGCCTTCGTTAACCTCGAGACAGCATTAAAGGATGAGGCATACCGGAATCGCGACAAATTCCTCGGACGCGGCGGAATTTCCTGGCTCCACAGGTGGGCTCTCGATAAAGGCAAAGATAAACTGGTGCCTGATGAGCCTTTCGTGCCGGACTTCGTTTTAAAATTGTCCGGTTTCAAATCTGAATAAATGCAAAAGGCTGATATCGTTATCGTCGGCGGTGGAGTCGTTGGGGCGTCGGTCGCCCATCATCTAACGGAGCGTGGCTGCCGTGACGTTCTTCTGCTTGAACGGGAACCGGCAGTCGGGCTTGGCTCGACCGGCAAGGCGACCGGCGGCATTCGGGCGCAATTCGAGACCGATATAAACATACAGCTTTCGCTTTATTCGCTCGATTTTCTTCGCAACTGGGAGGTTGATTGCGGCTACGAAGCTCGCGGCTATCTTTTCGTCGCAACAAACGATGAGCAATTAGAATTTCTTCAACGGTCGGGTAACAGGCAAAGGGAACTCGGCTATCACGAGGTTGTGTCGGTCGATCCGGAGTCGATCGCGGAAATGGTGCCGGGATTGAATTGCGAAGACATTGTCGGAGGCAGTTTCGGGCCGCGAGACGGTTTTATTGATCCGCTCGCCATTCTCGAAGGGTTTCTTTCTAAGGCGACAACTAGCGGAACACGCCTTGAGACGGCGAGACAAGTAGTGTCGATCGAACTCGCGGCGGGCAGAGTGGTCGGCGTGTCTACCGATGCGGGCCCGATCGAATGTGAGAGAGTCGTGATCTGCGCCGGAGCCTGGGCATCTCACCTCGCGAAGACAGCTGGGATCGATCTGCCCGTTGAGCCTCTTAGAAGGCAGATCGTTTGGGCTCGTTCAAAGAAGAAATTGCCGCCGGAACTGCCGATGGTGATCGATCTTTCGAACGGATTTCATTTTCGTCCGGCAAAAAATTCGGTTGATGAAGTGCTATTTGCATACGCTGAACCGGGCGGCAGGCCTGATTTTTCGACGGGGTTTGACGAAGATTTCATAGAACAGGTTTACGAAAAGGCACGGCACCGGGCACCTTTTCTGGCTGAAACGACCGTCGTGCGTGACAAGTGCAGGGCCGGATTGTACGAAAACACACCGGATCATCACGCGATCCTCGGCGGTTGCGAAGTTGAAGGTTTATATTTCGCCAACGGTTTCTCCGGCCACGGCGTTATGCATTCGCCCGCGACCGGACGAGCTTTGAGCGAGATAATTCTTGACGGCGAGTCGCGATTTCTGGACGTAACCTCGCTTCATATCGATCGTTTTGCTAAAGGTGAACTGCTGCACGAGACTGCCTTTATCTGATTTTCACCGCAGAGACGCGGAGCGGAGGGTTTTCGCCATAAAGACGATATTTGTTTTTCTGACTCTGCGTCTCGGCGTCTCTGCGGTAGATTCTAACTATGAAGACCGCACTCGTTCATCATCCAATTTATCAGAAACACAACACCGGCGAAGGGCATCCGGAGACGCCGATGCGCTATGACGTTGTCATGGCGGCGTTGCGGGAAGATCCGAAGTTTTGGAATAGCCTCGACGAGATAACGCCAGAGAAGGCTTCGAAAGGCTTGATCCAGGCGGCACATACGGCGCAACATTATCGACGGGTCGAGGGTGCGTTTGAAAATGGCGTGATTCGGCTCGACGCCGACACGGTCATATCGATGAAGTCTTTCGAGGCTGCAATGTTTGCCGCCGGCGGAGCGGTTGCCGGCGTCGACGCCGTAATGCAGACCGACGCTAAAAATGCCTTTGTCGTCGTTCGTCCCCCGGGACACCATGCGTCGGCGGAGAATGCAATGGGTTTTTGCATTTTTAATAACGTCGCCGTTGCCGCACGATACGCGCAAAATAATTATAAAGAGATCGACAGGGTCGCGATTCTCGATTGGGACGTTCATCACGGCAACGGCACGCAGGGAATTTTCTATGATGATCCGAGCGTTTATTTTTTCTCGATGCACCAATATCCGTGGTATCCGGGAACCGGTGCAAAGGGCGAGACCGGATTTAGCCGAGGACTAGGGAAAACTCTCAACATTCCGGTTAAGGCGAATACCCGAGCCGAAGAGCAGAAACGCATGTTCGAGGGAGCGCTCGAAGATATTTCGTCCAAGTTTAAGCCGGATCTGATCATAATCTCAGCCGGTTTTGATGCCCATGCGACCGACCCGCTGGGACAGCTTATGCTCGAAGACGATGATTTTGCCGCAATGACGAGTGTCGTGAAGCAATGGGCCGACGACGCCTGCGAAGGACGGATCGTGTCGTGCCTCGAGGGCGGGTACAATTTGGACACGCTTGGCACCACCGTAAAAAATCACGTCGCTGAACTAAGCCGTTAAACATCGCTGTGTTATATTGCTCGCATAGCCCGAAATCTGATTTTTGTAGGATGTGACGCAATGCCTGATGTTGAAATTCCTTGTGTTCAATGCCGCGAGACTTTTATTTTTTCGGAGAAAGACCAGGACCTTTTCTACCAAAGAAATATGATGACGCCCCAGCGGTGTTCGAAATGCCGTTCGAAGAAGTCTGCTGTGGTGGCCGATTCGGGAACGCGGTTTGAGATCGTTTGCGACAACTGCGGCCGCCACGACACGGTGCCGTTTCAGCCAAAGGTCGGGCGTTCAGTTCTCTGCAAAGATTGTCATCAGGCAAGCCGTTCGCGAGCAAGGCATGCGTAAATCGTAAAATGTGGAAACGTGAAAAAGTAGAGAAGTAAGTGTATAGATCAACGGTCGTGTGGATATAGCTACTTTTTTACTCTTCACTTTTCTACGTTTTCACCCTTTTTAGATATGGAATTTGAAACTGTTGTTTATACTCTCGACGGAACGGTGGCGACCGTGACGATGAATCGGCCGGAGGCTCTCAATGCATTATCGTTGCAATTGACGACCGATCTTGGTGCCGCAATCAACCAATCGATAGCCGACGGAGCTAGAGCAGTTGTGCTGACGGGTAATGGTCGGGCGTTCTGCTCAGGCGGCGATCTTCGCGAGATGCAGTCCATGTGGAAGAAAGAGGGAAGGATCGAGGCTTTTCTCGAAGATCCGTTGGCTGTTCTCCATGGCGTCATTCGGCTGATCCGTGAAACGCCAATCCCATTTATCGCGGCCGTTAACGGCGTCTGTGCCGGAGCCGGAACTAATTTTGCCCTCGCCTGCGACCTCGTCGTGGCCGCTGATAACGCGACCTTCAACGAAGCTTTTGTTCGAATCGGCCTTTCCCCGGATTGCGGCGGCACTTACTTTTTGCCGCGTGCGATCGGTGAAAAACTGGCTGCTGAATTGTTCATGACCGGCGGCACGATCGATGCCGAAAGGGCATTACAGATCGGAATGATAAACCGCATCGTTCCAATAAATGATCTGGCATCGGAGGCAGGGAAGTTTGCGGCAAAACTCGCGACTGCCCCAACCGGTTCGATCGGTCGTATCAAGAAAATGCTTAACGCGACATTTTCAAATAACCTAAGCGAACAGCTTTCTCTTGAACATGAATGCCAGCTAGAGTCGGGCAAATCCAGCGATTTTAAGGAAGGCGTCGCTGCCTTTTTCGAAAAACGCCCACCAGAATTTACCGGCACATAGATCCGATCTCATTCAATAAAAAGAGCTCCGAGCCGTATCAATATCGTAAACACGCGGTTCGCGTGCAATTGAGCTTTTGATTTCGAGCTCGAGGTGCCGCTTGTTTTAAGGTTCTGATCGGAATTTACGACAGTCTGCTTTTCTCATTCTAATAATCCTACTTTCACAGCTTATCCTACTTAAATGGAGTCGTTGACATACGGACAGTTGATACGCGGGAATCGGAATTTTCGCAATCTGCTGGCCGGGCAATTCATATCGGAACTTGGCAACTGGTTCAATTTTATTGCGGGCCTGGGTGTAGTGCGTCTTGTTTCTGACGCGTCGCCGACGGCAGCGGGATTATTTTTTCTGGCACGCCTTCTTCCGTTCTCTTTGATGTCGCCGATCGCGGGAACTTTTGTCGATCGATTTTCGCGGCGAAAGGTGATGATCTTTACGGACCTTGCCCGCGTTTTTGTCGCCCTGTCTTTCTTGCTCGTGACAGGTGCAGAGAATCTCTGGATCGCCTATATTGCAACGGCTTTACTCTCGACGTTCGGTGCGTTTTTTGACGGAGCGAAAAATGCTGCGGCTCCGAATCTGACAGGGAAAGAAGGACTTCTTGCGGGTACTGCACTGCTCTTTTCGACCCGTTTTCTGCTGATGGCGATCGGTTCGGCACTTGGTGGATGGGCGGCTGCGGTTTTTGGATATGAGGTTGCGTTCCTGATCAACGCAGCATCGTTTGCGGCATCGGCGTACACCGTCTGGCTGATCCCTGAGGAGGCGGTTCGGGAGGATGAGACTGCCGAACGTCCAAAACGCGAGTCATTCATCACCGAACTCAAAGAGGGCATTCGCTACTCGGTGACGAATCGCTTCGCACTGACGATCCTCATAATGAACATGATCTGGGCGTTAGGCGGCGGATCGATCAATATTATTTTCGAACGCCTCGGCGGAATTCATTTTGCGTCGGTCGAAGGGTGGAATGCGGACGCCGCGGTTGCAGTTTTATGGACCGCTACGGGTTTGGGATTGACCTTTGGAATGCTGATCGCCCGCAGAACGTCGGTATACCTCGATCGCAAGGATCGCAACAGAGCGTTTATTTTTTGGACACTGCTCATTCACGGCATTTTGTTTTCGATCGGTGGCTACATGCCGAGCTTGTTGCTTTTCGCGGTATTTGTGTTTGTGTCGAGGGCGATCGTCGGAGTGGAATATGCGGTCCAAGAAACGATGTTCCAGCGAAGTCTCCCTGACTATATTCGGGGCCGTATCTCAACGATCGATCGTGGAGCGGAGCTGACGATTTTTGGGCTTTCAAGCTACGTCGCGGGCCAGGCGATGTTCTACATCTCACCTCAAACGTTGACCGTCATCTCCGGAATTCTATCCGCAGCGTCAGGATTTGTTTGGTACGTTCGCGAACGAAAGGCAGAACCGCCCGCGTAAGCGGGGTGGCTCAACGATCGGCATAATGCGTTTGTCAAAACGAAGTTCAGGCGGAGCTGAAAGTTTTTTTTGATCCGTGCCATCCGGAAGAATAATGGCAATTTTTTTCTTATCTTCACACTGCCCGCATCCGCAGGCGGTTCTGACTTAGGCCGTGATGATAACGGCTTTGGTGGCGGTTAATTCCGAGAAATCTTTTGTATAAACAGTGTCTACACCGCGGCGAACGCGTGAGATCGTGTCGACTATATCTTGGGTCGAAATAAAGCCGGCCTCGACGTGGGCGATCGCCCAGTGTTTTATGTGCGACGCTCTCATTAGGGTTTCGTGGAGAAGGCTTAAATACTGAGATTTGGTTTCGGTTGCGGTGCCGAGGCGGCCGGATTGGGCGGATTCAAGATCATCCCAAAAATCACTGCCTCCGCGAAGCCATTCTTCCCGCCAGGCATTTCGTCCGAGATTAACCTTTATGTTGTTGGCATGCGGAGATGGAAGCCGAAGAAAAACAAGATCGGTCGTGCTCTCAACCAGAAAATCGTCAGCTAACTTGTTGTGACAAGTGTTGTTTCGGCCGTTAGGCGATGCCTCGGGTTCGATCGACCAAAGGCGGCGGAAGACCGTCGATAGCGGTTGGCGGAATTCGCGCGTCTCATCCGTAAACGACATAACATACTGACCCGCCGCCATCGCAATACTCGATGCGATCGAACGTGCGACCGGCGTAGAGAGCTTGTCGATATTCCTTCTGACGTTATCGAACCACCAGGCATCGGTTTCCGAAAACCAGGATGTTAACGCCGGATTTTGCAGCCGCCAACCCGGGACGTAGGCGTCTTCTAACACGATATTCACATCGTCCGACGAGAGTTTTTCACCGGTGTTCAGGATCTGTGCAACGCTTCGTACCCAAGCCGATTGCATCGGATCGTTTGCCGCCACACGAACGTCCCAACGCTTTAAGTATGCTCCGATCGCGGGATCCGGCGTCAATGGCAGGGATACCGAATCGAACTTCATACGGCGCAGAACATTTAACTCAAATGCCAGCCAGCTTTTTGGCGAATTTTTTAATTGGGCGTGCATAAAAACTACAAAGATATCACCTGATTATCGCATAGATCGCGTCTCCTTTCGCCTCGAAACGGATCACGCGAAAGTGAAATCGGGCTTTATTTCATCGGCAGGTTTTTCGACGGTGACCGGAAGTGAGAGAAACGCTTTTACTACGGCCGGGTCGAATTCGATCGCGGCCCATTCGGACATGTATTTGCGAGCATTTTCCTCAGTCAGAGCGGCACGGAAAGGCCGTTTGCTGGTTAGAGCGGTGTACGTGTCCGCGACGCGAAGAATTCGGGCAGCGAGCGGAATGTGTTCGTTTTCGAGTCCGTCGGGATATCCGCTGCCGTTCCACCACTCGTGGTGCCAACGGACGAT
>JAYSZT010000301.1:0-6984 GCA_043737915.1 Acidobacteriota bacterium | reverse complement strand
GCAGCTTTGGTTTGGTTGCCGGCCGATTGGCTGAGAGCCTCTACAACATAGGTTTTTTCGAGGCTTTCGAGATGACTGACGAGATTGATCCCTCCAACCGGCAACTCAAACTCGGCACGGATCCGTTCGGGATTATAGTTGGTGATGTGATCGGGAAGGCGCTCCGGTTGTATCTCGTCACCGCGTTCGAGAGCGACCGCTCGTTCGATCGTATGTTCGAGTTCGCGGACGTTGCCGTGCCAGGTGTAATTCTCAAGCAACAGCATCGTCTTTGGCGATAGTGTCAATTTCTTGCCGGTCTGCTCGCCAAATTTGAGCATAAAATGATCGACAAGCTCGGGGATGTCCTCCGATCTTTCGCGAAGCGGCGGCAGGTGGATCGGTATGACGGAGATACGGTAGAAAAGATCTTCGCGGAATGTGCCGTCCTCGGACATTTGTTTTAGATCGCGGTTGGTGGCGGCGATCACGCGGGCGTCGATCGCGATCTCTTCGTGAGCCCCGACCGGGCGAACGCGGCGTTCCTGCAAAACGCGGAGTAGCTTTACCTGCATCGCCGGCGACATTTCGCCGATCTCGTCGAGAAAGATCGTTCCTTTATCCGCCGCCTCGAATAATCCCTTTCTGTTTGTGTTAGCACCGGTAAAAGAACCTTTTACGTATCCGAACAGTTCCGATTCCAAAAGCGTCTCGGTAAAGGCACCGCAGTTAATAGATATAAACGGACGCTCGCGGCGAGGGCTTTGATCGTGAATGGCACGAGCGACGAGTTCCTTACCGGTGCCGCTTTCTCCGGTCACGAGTACGGTCGATTGGACCTCGGCGACGGTTTCGATCATTTGAAAGATCGCGTCCATCTTAGACGACGCTCCGACAATATTCTTAATGCTGCCGCGATCACGCTGAGCCCGCTTGAACGCTCGATTCTCGACGATGAGTTCCTGCTTCTCAAGTGTTTTGCGGACGATCAGCTTTAATTCTTCAACGTCGAAAGGCTTTTGAATGAAATCGTCGGCACCTAATTTGAATGCTTCGCGCGCAGTATCTACGGACGCGAACGCCGTCATTAAAATTACTCCGAGATCCGGTTGAGTCTCGCGAACCGCACGTAACATTTCGATGCCGTCCATGTCAGGCATTTTTACGTCCGAAATGATCACATCGGCCGGGGCCTCGCTAAGCAGGTCGAGTGCCTCTCGACCGTTCATCGCCGTACGGATAGTGTGCCCATCACCCTCGAATACGATGCTGAGCAGTTGTCTAAAGCTTTGTTCGTCGTCGACGATTAATATATTTGACATTAAAAATGACGGCGTTCGCGTCGAAACCGAACTTTAACGTGCGTGAACACCATACTACGTATTCTCACAGAAATAGGCGACCCAATTCAAGAAGAAATATTCTCGACGCCTTTACCACTATTTTTATCACTATTTTTACCACTATTTTTATCACTATTTTTAACCTGTAAAAATTCTTCAAGTTTGGTCGAATGCGACGCCGCCGGTAGCGACTCGACCGTGGTCGAACGATTATCGCGGGGAAGTTCGATCGTGATGATGCTTCCGCCGCCCTCGATGCTGCGAACGTTTATCGCCCCATTATGATCTTTGACGATCTGATAGACGATCGACAACCCGAGACCGGTGCCGCCGGTGGTCGAATTTGCGAACGGTTCGAAAAGCTGTTCGACTTGCTCCTGCGACATTCCGCGGCCGGAATCTTCAAAGATGATCCGAATTCGTTTATTCGGAATGACCTCAAGGCCGACGCGCAGCTGCCCGCCGTCTGGCATTGCCTGGATAGCGTTGCGGGCTAAATTCCAAAAGATCTGTTTGAGCTGGGTCGTGTCGGCGGCGATCAGGACCGGTTGGTCGCCGGACTCATCAATTAGAATGTGGCCGTCCTTGACGTCAGGGCTGTGGCGGAGAAGCTTGAACATTTCGCGGATCGCTTCTGCGACGTCGGTTTCGACGAAGTTGGTCGCGGCGGGCCGGGCATAATTAAGAAAATTCGTGATGATACTGTTGAGGCGGTCGGATTCTTTTAGGATGATGTCCATCAGTTCCGACTGGGTCGATCCACGTGGTGTCGTCGATTCGAGTACCTGAATTGCTCCGCGCATTGCTCCCAAAGGATTGCGGATCTCGTGGGCGAGTCCGGCGGCGACCCGGCCGACAGCGGCAAGGCGATCTTTTCGCCGTACGCTTTCTTCCATAGAGCGGATCTCGGTCAGAT
Organism: Acidobacteriota bacterium; assembly: GCA_043737915.1. GTDB lineage: Bacteria > Acidobacteriota > Blastocatellia > Pyrinomonadales > Pyrinomonadaceae > OLB17. Next base: position 4,746 of record JAYSZT010000301.1, on the reverse strand, counting down.
CCTGGAAAGTAATAATGAGGCCGGTCGGTTCGTTCGATTCGGAAAACAAGTGAGAGACTCCGTATCCAATTCGCACGGCAAATCCATCCGGTGTTTCGAGGTCGGTCTCGAATCGCGGTACCTGTTCCCCCCGGGCGGCGGCATCGAGCGATAGTTCTATTGTCCCTCGAATATCACCGAACGTCGAGAATATTGATCCGCCCCTCGCATCCTCGAAACTGATGCCGGTTATTTCTGTGCCTGCCGCGTTGATCGAATATATTTTGCCTTCAAGGTCAGTAGTGATCAGGCCGGAGCGGATCGATTCGATTATCCGTTCGTGCAGAACACGCAGGCTGGCGAGGGTTTTTGCAGTTTTCTTTAGTTCCTCGCCCGATGACTGTCGGTCTGAAAGCCTTGAAGCGAGAAGGCCGACAACCAAAAATGCGACCACGTGAAAGCTTACGATCTGAACCACGTTTCCGCCCGCCTGAGCCGCAACCGATGATTCTATTAAGCCGGTAACAGCCAGAAGGGCGAGCGTGATGAACAGCACCACGCAAAATAACGCCATTAATAGAGTCCAACGAGATTTGAGCGATAAGCTCGAAACGCTAATCAGAACAATATAAAGCGTAATATATGGTGAAGTGAGATCGCCGGTACGCCAGACCAGAGTCGTGATCAGCAGGGCATCGAGTACGAACTGAATCTTCTTTTGAAATAGATAGTTTTTATTTAGCCGTAACCAAAAGAAATAAACGATGGTCAGGCCTACCGAGATCAAGAAAACGAGGAAAAGATCCTGCGGGAATTTTTCGAATGAGAGCTGCAGCCGTCCACTATTCCATATCCAACTTGTCACCAATAGGACAAAGATCACCATCAGCCGCCCGATGATCAGGGTTTGCATCTGCAGCGTCTGTCCCGAATTGGACGAGGTAGCTTTTTCGTTTAAACTGAACATAGTTCGCCTAAAATGCCATGCAGAAAACAGAAGATCAGAACAATTCGCCGATCTACGACCGGCGTCCCTGGGGAAGTTTTACAGTTCTCGAAGACGAAGTAGATTATAAAGTAAAAAGGATCGAAGTATTACCCGGAAAGCGACTGAGTTATCAGAAGCATTCCCGCCGTGCCGAGCACTGGTTCGTCGTGCGTGGCACTGCTAAAGTAACATTAAACGGCGTCGATCTTCTAGTAAACGCCGGCCGGGCGATCGACATTGCGGTCGGAACGGCTCATCGAGTAGAGAACCCGGATGAAAAGGAGCTACTTGTTTTTATCGAAACGCAGACCGGCGATTATTTTGGTGAAGATGACATTGTGAGGCTAGAGGACGATTTCGGCCGGAGCTAACATGCTTTCGTTCGAGAGGATTATCTCGGTCGAGGCGGCACCAAAATCTTCAGCGAAGATCGTCGGGAGTTGTTGAAGTGTCGCTCGATGTTTCGTGCCGTAACCTGTTGAAACCATTACGGTTCTGATGTTTGCTTTGTTTCCCGTCTCAATGTCGATCTTTTTGTCTCCGATCATCCACGATCGTTCCATATCGATCTCGAAATCCGCTTGGGCCGCCTCGATCATTCCCAGATTGGGCTTTCGGCATTCGCAACCCTCAGTCGGAAGGTGTGGACAAAAATAGAATCCGTCGACGCCGCTCTCGAGCTCGACCTGCATCTGTTCGTGGATCAAGTGCATATCCGCTTCCGTATAGATCCCGCGACCGATGCCGGACTGGTTTGTAACAACAATTATCAGAAATCCGGCTTTTTTTAGATCTTGAACGGCGGCCTTGGTGAAATCGAATATTCTTAGATCCTCGACGCGCGACAAAAAATTGACCTCTTCGATCAAGGTTCCGTCGCGATCGATAAAAATTGCGGGACGTTTCATATTAAATAAGGAATTTCGAGCACTTGCGGCTTCTCGATAAGGATATCAGCCGCCGCAATAAAAACCTCGTCAACGCTGACCCATTCCATACACCGGTGATCTATCGGACAATCACGCAACATGCACGGGGAACAGTCTACAACTTTTCTGATGACCTGTGCATTATCGGAGAACGGTCTAGTGGTTTCGGGGTTTGTCGGTCCGAATATAGCTAGCGTCAGGGTTCCGACTGCCGGTGCGATGTGGGCGAGGCCCATATCATTCGATATCAGCAGGTCGATCTCGCTAAGAATCGCCGCCACCTCGGATAGATCGGTCTTTCCCGCGATATTTATTGGCTTTTTGATAGACATGCCGAAGACTTCTGAGGCGACGTCGGCCTCGTCCTCCGAACCGACAAGCAAAATATTAGCATTTAGCTCGGTTTGGAGACGGTCGTTCAATTCAGAGTATTTCCGGGCCGGCCAGCGTTTGGCGCGAGAGTTTGTTGAGCCTACGCCGAGAGCGACTGTCTTTTTTCCCGGATCAATGCCGAATTCCAATAATTGCCGTCGAGCCTCAACGCGGCGTTCGTCGGATATTTCTAACCTTATATCCGGGATCGCATTTGAAACCGTATCTCGACCAAGCATCAGGCGTTCGGTTTCAGCGATTAGGCTGAGGTAGTAAAAGACTTCGTGGCGTCGGTTCTTCCATTCCGGGACGGCGATTGGATCGGTGAGGAGCAGGCCGCGAAGGTCTTTGTTGTAACCGATACGCCTCGGAATGCGCGAGAAGAAATAGGTTAGTGCTGACTCGAATGAGTTCGGGAACAATATCGCGAGATCAAAGCCATCGCCTTTTAGAAATTCCGAATTATCGAGCACGTCGCGGTATTTCCACTTGCTTTTGTCGAACGTGACGATCTCTTCAATGAATGATGCGTCCTGAAACAATCCATCGGCCCACGAACGCGTATGGAGAGTGATCTGTGCATCCGGAAAAATGCGGCGAAGCTCCCGAAGTGCAGGCACCGACATCACCGCATCGCCGATCCAATTTGTCCCGCGGACTAGTATTTTCATTTACAATAATCGTAAGTCGAATCTTTGTGACTTGGCGTTAAAACTCCTTCCAAAACATTAAAAAAGTGTTTTTAAGCCTTCGGTGAGGCTTGTTTCGGGTTTCCAGTCCAGTTCCTGCATTACCAGGCCTAGGTCGGATACGTAGTTGACCGGCGAGGGCATTGGCAGTGGGTCTTCTTCGTCGATAACGGCTTGGAGGCCTGAAACACCTTCGAGTTTTTTTACTAGCTCGTTTAACGAAAGGGCATTTTCGCGTCCTCCACCTAGGTTATATAAACCGTGACGAATGATCGATTCGATAAAGGAGTTGCAAGCCCGGGATAGATCGTCGACGTGCATTATATCCCGAACGGGCGAGCCGCGGCCGGGAAGTTTTAGTCTCTCACCTTTATTTATTGAATCGGCGTAGTGACCGACAAAGTTCGGAACCGTGCCCTCGGTCGGCGGTGCGTAGGTGGTCGATAGACGAAAAATGCACGACCGGAATTTGTTCTGAGCGGCGTAAAATTCGACATATCGTTCAGCTATCAGCTTTGACCATTCAAGTGCCGACTGTCCCGCGTAGAGTGTCGGACACGACTCAGGAACCTCTCGAAAACCGTCGGCAAATCTGCCGTATATGTCCTTTGTTGATAGATAGATAAGAGCTGCATCTTCACGTACGTTCTTAAGGACGTTTACGGTTCCTTCGACGTTGGACAAAAATGTTTGTGGGGCAGCTGACGGCGATTTATCAAGGTGGGCTGCCAGGTGGATAACAACGTCGTAATCGCGAATAGTCGCAACATCCTCAAGGACAACAATGTCGCGGCCTGAACGCCGGGAAAAGTCATCGGCCCCGAAAAAGTTTCTAACGTGTGTGCCGAGATAGCCGTTGCCGCCGGTAACCAAAACTTTCATAAGACAATTAAAAGTTATAATTTGCTAGACATCAAGCCTTTGAAATATATAAGATTTAGGCAAGGCTTTCCTTATTCGCCTCTCCTGAATTCGATATTCGTCGATAATCGAAAATGTCCGAACACGCAAAGTTAAAAACCGGTCGTTCAAAATTGCCGCCCAAAGGTTGGGTAAATGCTAAGAGAACTGCCGTTTATCAGGCTCCGCCTCCAACGAGATTTCGCCGGCTGACCAATATTTTGTTCAATCGTTGGACTTTGGGTGTGTCGCTGTTGTTTTTGCTCGTCGGGTTTCTCACAATTTCTTATTTTTGGTTTGAATTTTCGGATCGGATAGACCGAAAGCTGTTGAGCGGCGAGGTTTTTACTCCAACCGCCGGAATCTATTCGGCCCCTAAGACGTTGCGTGTGGACGAGGTGATCTCGCAGCAAGGATTGGTCGATTATCTTAAAACGGCCGGTTACATTGAAAAAAATAATCGTGCCGACGTTTCGAGGAGTAGATATTCGGTCGAGGGCGATATCGTTGCGATCGAACCAGGAACGGGCGGAACGCTCGACGGGAAAAAAGTTTTTCCGGCGTTGTCAGTAAAGTTCAAAAAAGATTTAAAGGCGGTCGCGGCAATCGGTGATCGAGATGCGAATGTCGAAGTAAAAGAAGGACGGCTTGAGCCAAAAATGTTGAGTTCGGTCGCCGCCGAGGGCGACGGGCGTCGACGGACAATAAATTACAACGACCTGCCGCCGCACCTTATCAAAGCGATCACGGTTACCGAAGATCGGGCGTTTTTCGAGCATTATGGCGTCAATTTTCGCGGCATTGCGCGTGCCTTGTGGCGACGATATGACGGCGAAGAAAATAGCCCGCTTTCTAACCAGGGCGGTTCATCGATCACCCAGCAACTTGT
>JAYSZT010000300.1:0-7055 GCA_043737915.1 Acidobacteriota bacterium | reverse complement strand
GTCGATGCTGGCGGTGTTTTCTGCGGCGAATCGATGTTTTACAAATACCCGAACGCATCAAAGCTCGCGGTTCTTTTTCTCATCGACCATCTACGCTCCCGCGGCTCGACTTGGCTTGATTCACAAGTGATGACGCCACATTTCGAAGCTTTGGGTGCAAAAGAGATTGACCGTGATGATTTTTTGGATAAACTCAAAGAAACGCAATCGTTAAAACTTAAACTTTTTTAGGATGCCGCATCGAATACGCAAAAATATTATCCCGGGAATAAAGGTCGCGATCGTCTTAAAACAGGATCAGCGAACGGGCAAGCAAACTGTCGGAACCGTCAAAGATCTGCTAACAAATTCGCCAAATCATCCGCACGGCATTAAGGTAAGACTGACGGACGGGCAGGTCGGCCGCGTTCAAAAACTGGTCGATGGCCAGCCAAAGTAGATATTTCGTCAATGCAATTAAGGGGTTTTAAGTAATTATGAGAACTTTATCCAATTCAATTTGTACTGCATTTATGCTCGCTTTCTTGGTTCTCATGCCGATGCGGGCATTGTCTCAGCCAAGCTCCTCGTACAAATACTCACCGCCCGCGAAACTAAACGACGGCATCGATGTCAGCAGTTTGAAAGCGGTAAAACTCGACGAAGCAAAAATCGTTGCCGGTACTAACGAGATTCTAAAAGGGACGTATCCCAACATCCACAGTCTTTTGATATTTAGACACGGTAAACTGGTTTACGAAAACTACTTCAAAGGTGATGACTATGAGCGGGGCGTAGGCCCGCTGGGGGTCGTAACACATACTCGCGAAACCCTGCACGATATGCGGAGCGTTACCAAAAGCGTGGTGGCGATCGCGGTCCTTAAGGCGCTATCACAGCGAAAAATCAAAAGTCTCGATCAGCCGATCTTCGAGATATTCCCCGAGTATTCGAGGCACTTTGACGGTCATAAAAAGCGGATTACAATCAAACACCTCCTAACAATGACCGCCGGGCTCAAGTGGAACGAGGATGTTCCTGGCACCGATCCGGAGAACAGCGAGATTCAGATGAACAGGTCATCCAACCCTATCGACTATGTATTTAGTCGCCCCTCAGAAACGGAGCCGGGGAAGGTATTTAGGTACGCTGGGGGATGTACCCAACTTCTTGCGGAGATCGTTAGAGTCAAAACCGGTCAACCTATTGACGTGTATGCGGCGGAACATATCTTCCGGCCACTCGGAATTACCTACTTCAAGTGGGTACGAGAATCGCATGGATATCTGTCGGCTGCATCAGGCCTTCGCCTCAGGTCACGGGATATCTCAAAGATAGGTCAAACGATGATGAATGATGGGAAATGGAAGGGCAAAAGGATTCTTCCGGAACATCTCGTGCGCGAGGCTTTTAGACCACACATCAGAGCGCCCTTTCCCGTACCCGACGGACATGTTGATTACGGCTATCAAATTTGGCTGCCTACGCAAATCGTGAACGGGGTCCAGGTTTCGACTGCGGAGTTCGAAGGAAACGGTGGTCAGATAGTTATCTTCGACAAGACAAATGGTCTTGTGGTTGCAATTACCGCGGGGAACTACAACCGACGGGATCAAGCTAAGAACTCCGCCGACCTATTCCTAGAAATTATCCTTCCCGCGATCATTCGTCCGCAACCTGAAAAGACGATCCTGTTTAAGAATCAATGAAAAGCAATTTTCCTATCTACGGTGGCAACGGCTACACGGGTGAGTTGATTACGCGGTTTGCGGAAGGCCGTTGAACCGACAACGTAGAAGCATGGCGTTCTGAACGACGATATTCGAGGTCATTATGCGAAACCTAACTAATTTAATGTGGTTCATCATCCTAATTGCAATCCTGATGATCAACCCGGCGCCTGCTTCGTCTCAATCGGCCCCCAGTTACAAATACTCGATACCGGAAAAGTTACGCGACGGAATCAAAACCTCGTCGTTGAAGGCCGAGGGAATTGAAGAGGATAAGATCGTTGCGGGGACAAATGCCCTTCTGGCGGGAGACTATCCGAATATCCACAGCTTTCTGATCTTCCGGCACGGGAAACTAGTTTATGAGAACTATTTCACAGGCGAAGACGAAAATCGCGAAACTGGTTCGATTGGCGTGGTCAAGCATAGTCGAGAAGATCTGCATGACATACGTAGCATTTCCAAAAGCGTCGTGGCACTAGCCGTTCTGCGGGCTCATTCACTTGGAAAGATAAAAAGCCTCGACCAGCCGATCGCCGGATTTTTTCCCGAATACTCGACCTATTTCGTTGGTGAGAAAAGTAACATCACGATAAGGCATCTGCTCACAATGAGCAGCGGCATCGAGTGGAACGAGCATGTTCCGTCCACCGATCCGGTAAACAGTTCGGCCCAGTTGCGAGCGTCGACAAATCGCATCGAATTCATCCTTTCGCAAAAAATGGCTAACAAACCAGGGACTGTTTATAACTATAGCGGAGCTTCTGCACAGTTGTTGGCGGAGATCGTGAACAAATCAACCGGCATGAGGATCGACCGCTTTACAGAAGGATATCTGTTTAAGCCACTTGGAATCAGCAAATTCGATTGGATGGAGAATTCGACGGGTTACCTTTCTGCCGCCGGCGGCCTTCGGCTTCGGTCGCGCGACGTGGCCAAACTCGGCCTTCTCGTGATGAACCGTGGTAAATGGGACGGCAAGCAGATCATTCCACAAAAGCTGATCAAGGAGGCTGTAACTCCAAAGGTCAAAGTGTCTGAGGACGCAGATGGCTGGAAGACGAATTACGGCTATCAGATGTTTCTGCCAACCTTCCCTGATCGCGGAAAGAACTATTCGCTCGTCGAATTCACCGGGAATGGCGGGCAGAAAGTCTTAATGGACAGCGAGAGCGACTTGATGGTGGTCATTACAGCCGGCAACTACGACCGCTCTGGCCTAAAGAAGTCTTCATTCGACATATTGCTCGATATTGTCTACCCGGCAATCAATAACTAGTTCGGCGAACCTGAAGATCGACCAAATAGTCCGCTTGAAAACAAGGTGAGGATGACCGATCGGCCGGACGAGCGTTTGAAAAGGTTTTCGGCGAATGACAAATTAGAAAATAGTCCAACACCGCTTCGACCGTGTCGGAAAGTAAATTTTATGAAAAACAAATTCCTGATCTACGGAGCGAATGGCTACACAGGCGAACTGATAACAAGGTTTGCGGCGGAGCGTGGGCTCTGGCCGATACTTGCGGGGCGTAACGAGGCGAAGATCTCTGAGCTTGCGGCGAAGTACGGTTTCGAATATCGCGTTTTTTCGCTCGACGACACGGCGAAGCTCGATGCGGCTTTGCAAGAGGTTGATATGGTCTTGCACTGTGCCGGGCCGTTCTCGGTCACGAGTTTGCCGATGGTCAAGGCGTGTATTCGCAACCAGAAGCATTACACCGATATCACGGGCGAGATCAGTGTTTTCGAGACCTGCGCGTCGTTCGATAAAAAGGCACAGGAAGCCGGCGTGATGGTCATGCCCGGCGTTGGCTTCGACGTCGTGCCAAGCGATAGTCTTGCCGTCCATCTGAAGGATCGTTTGCCGACCGCAACTCATTTATCGCTAGCATTTTACGGGATGGGACGAATGTCGCACGGCACCCAGGCAACAATGACTATGAACGTCGGCAAGGGCGGAGCCATCCGCAAAGACGGCAAGATCACCAGCGTTCCGGCGGCGTGGAAAACTCGCGACATCAACTTTGGCGAAGTGACAAAGACCGGCGTGACCATTCCCTGGGGCGATGTCTCGACCGCTTTTTACTCGACCGGTATTCCGAATATCGAGGTCTTTACGATCATCCCGCCGTCGGTCGTCAAGACAATGAAAATGACTCGCTACCTCGGCTGGCTGATGGCCGCCGGCCCGTTTCAGAAATACCTGCAAAATAAAATTCCGGCCGGAGGCCCATCCGATACTGAGCGCGAAAAAGGCAAAACCCTACTCTGGGGCGAAGCCTCCGACGCCAGCGGCAACAAAGTCGAATCCCGGCTCCAAGGCCCCGAAGGCTACACCGTCACCGCCATCGCCGCCCTCAACATCGCCGAAAAGATCCTCGCCGGCAACTTCACCCCCGGCTACCAAACCCCCGCCAAAGCCTACGGCGCCGACCTGATCCTAGAGATCGAAGGCACTTCGCGGCAGGATGTTGAAACGTCCTAAGTGATACACAGTTTTGATTAACGCAGCTTGAACCAGCACGCGATAAATAGAAAGCCGAGGAGGGCGTCGAGCATTCCGGCGGCGAACATTTGCGCACTTAAATTGAGGGCGTGCTAAATGGGTGGCGAAAGTTGTTTTGAATTGGCCGTATCGTGTAAGATTTTCGTATGCAATGCCCAATTGACCAGACGACTTTAGCAATGACGGAACGGCAGGGAGTAGAGATAGACTATTGCCCGACTTGCCGCGGAGTATGGCTCGACCGTGGTGAGCTGGATAAGCTTATCGAAGCTTCCGCCGGTGCCTCGCCAACGGTTCAAAACACTCCGCCACAGCCCAGCCGCTTTCAGGAGCCGCCTCGCGATCGCGGGTACGAAGACCGCTCATACAGCGGCCATGACCGTATTCACGATTCAGACGATCCGTCGTATAAATACGGCAAAAAGCGAAAAAAAGGTGGCTTTCTGGGAGACCTTTTCGACTTTTAGCAATTAAACATCCAGATTCTTAACATCAAGGGCGTTGTCCTCGATGAATTTGCGTCGCGGTTCGACCTGATCGCCCATTAGGACGGTGAAGATGTTGTCAGTTTCGATCGCGTCCTCGATGCGGACCTGGAGCATTGTTCGTTTCTCCGGATCCATCGTGGTTTCCCACAACTGTTCCGGATTCATCTCGCCCAAGCCTTTGTAACGCTGGATGGTGAGGTCTTTTTTGGCCATCGCCATTACTTTTTCGAGTAATTCTTCTCGCGAATTTACGATCTCGTCGCTGCCGTTTTCACCGACTGTGAAAGGTGCGGGGAAGTCGTTCTCGAGTGATTTCTTGAGCTCGACCGCCTTTTGAAATTCGACATAGCTCGCCAGATTCCAGTCGATCTTCAGCCGTTGGCCGTTCGGATATGAGACGTCGATCTCCCACAAACTGTGCTCGAGGTCGTTCGTCAACTCGGTGTTATATCCGGCGTCAGCCAATTTGCCCTCGATCTCGCCCATCATTTCCTGATCACCGAAAACCTTACGCAATTTGACTGAACTTTTCGTTAAGACTCCGTCCGCACCGGCGAAGGCCTCAAGCAGCAAGGTAACGAGCGCCGAGTCGCTGTAGACGCGGCGGGCGACACGCTCAGAGTAATTTTTGAGCTCGGTCGTCTGCTCGAGAGCCTTAGACAATTCTTTACCGGCCATCGCTTTTTTGGCCGAGCTGATCTGAATATCAGCCGTCGCCATTCGCATTAGATAGCCGAACATCGCCGGTTCGTCCTTGATGTACTCTTCTTTTTTGCCGCGTTTCACCTTGTAAAGCGGCGGTTGCGCGATGTAAACGTAACCATTCTCCAGCAATTCGGGCATTTGACGGTAAAAGAATGTCAGCAAAAGCGTGCGGATGTGGCTGCCGTCAACGTCGGCGTCGGTCATCAGGCAGATCTTGTGATATCGGAGCTTAGTAACGTCAAAATCGTCCTTTCCGATGCCGGTACCGAGAGCCGTGATCAGCGCCTTGATCTCGCCGTGACCGAGCATTTTGTCGAAACGAGCCTTTTCAACATTGAGTATCTTACCCTTGAGGGGCAAAACGGCTTGATTCTTTCGGTCACGCCCCTGCTTCGCCGAGCCTCCGGCGGAGTCTCCCTCGACGATGTAGATCTCGGACAACATCGGATCTTTTTCCTGACAATCGGCAAGCTTACCCGGCAAGGTCGACGAGCCCAAGGCCGATTTGCGAACGATCTCACGTGCCTTTCGGGCGGCATCCCGAGCCCGGGCAGCGTCGACGGCCTTGCCGACGATTTTCTTCGCCACAGCCGGATTCTGCTCAAAAAATTCGCCAAGCTTTTCGTTGAGAAATGACTCGACCGGACCTTTCACCGGCGAGTTCAATTTCCCTTTGGTCTGACCCTCGAACTGCGGCTGCGGAATCTTAACGCTGATGATCGCCACTAGGCCTTCGCGAACGTCGTCGCCGGTGAGCGTCACCTTGGCATTTTTGGTCAGGCCCGAGGTCTCGGCGTAGTTATTGATCGTACGCGTGATAGCTCCGCGAAAGCCGGAAAGGTGGGTGCCGCCGTCGACGGTGTTGATATTGTTGGCGAACGAGAAGATCTTTTCGTCGTAGCTGTCGTTATACTGCATCGAGATCTCGATCGACAGATCGTCGTCAATTACCTCAAAATAAAGGGGTTCTTCATGCATCGTGACCTTGTTTTTATTCAAATGCTTGACGAACTCCGCAATACCGCCTTTGTAATAAAACTCGTGCGATTTTTCGGGAGATTCACGCTCGTCTTTGATAAAAATGCGAATCCCTTTATTCAAAAACGCCTTTTCTCGTAGCCGTTCTGATAATTTATCGAAGCTGTAGATCGTCGTCTCAAAAATGCTCGAATCAGGCCGAAAGGTGATCTTTGTCCCGCGTTTGTTTGTAGTGCCGGTCTGCTTGAGCGGTGCGGTCGGGATACCTGCCTCGAACTCCATTTCGTGAGTTTTACCATCACGCCAGATCTCGAGCCGAAGGTATTCGCTGAGAAAGTTAACGCAGGAAACGCCAACGCCGTGCAAACCGCCCGAAACCTTGTACGAATTAGAGTCGAACTTGCCGCCTGCGTGCAGGATCGTCATAACAACCTCAGCGGCCGAACGGCCTTCCTGCTTGTGGATGTCAGTCGGAATACCGCGTCCGTTATCGATGACCGTTATCGAATTGTCCATGTGAATGGCAACCTCGATCGTGTCGCAGTAACCTGCGAGGGCCTCGTCCACCGAGTTATCGACGACCTCGTAAACTAAGTGGTGCAGGCCGATCTCGCTAGTCGAACCGATGTACATAGCCGGACGCTTTCGAACCGCGTCACGACCTTCCAA
>JAYSZT010000299.1:0-28893 GCA_043737915.1 Acidobacteriota bacterium | reverse complement strand
AACCAAACATGGCGTTTGGAACCGGCACCCACGCCACGACCCAATTATGTCTGCTGGCGATCGGTGATCACTACGTTGGAGGCGAAAGTTTTCTCGATGTCGGGACCGGAACCGGCATTTTAGCTATCGGAGTTGCGAAAATGGCCGGTTATTCGGGCATAGATGCCGATATTCTAGCTTGTGACACAGATGCCGATTCAGTAAAGATCGCGATCGAGAACACTTCGCTCAACGGTGTCGGCGAGAAAATAAAGTTTTTCGAGGGTTCGATCGGTGACGAAATACCGGACTTTGATTTTGTTTGTGCAAATCTAACAATCGACGTTATAGAGCCAATTCTCAATCAACTCGTCTCGCGAACGAAACGAGTTTTGCTGTTATCGGGTATTTTATTGACCCAACAAGAAATGATGGCTCAGGCATTACGGCAACTTGAAATAGTCGATTTCGAGGTTGCCGTGTCTGGTGAATGGATTTCAGTCCTTGTTCATATTAATTAGGTTTTATAGGTGGAAGAGCGGTCGGTATGTCGCCGTCGTCGGGTAGTGTGATGATCGGTTGGCGAATCTTTGGCCTCAGTCGCGGAGCGGCATTTTTAAGGGTCGGAGCAATTTTCGGTGACGAGAACGACTTCGGCGAAAGCGGTTCATTCCGTTTCAGGATCATTCCTCCTCGCCCGGCGATCCAAACATTCGAACCTCCTCGATAAACTACTATTTGAATTAGCTTCGTCGTATTTGTCGGCTGTGTAGCCCACGTTTCCCCCGCATCTTCGGTGATCAGGACCGTCCCGAATTCTCCCGCCGCAATAGCACTGCTTTTCGAGAACGTCTGAACTGTAAAGAGGTTGTTGCGAATCGGCGATTCCTGATCTTGCCACGTTTCGCCTCCGTCAGAGGTGTGTAGCATTACGCCCGCAGCACCTACTACAAATCCACCTTTATCGTCGTTAAAGCTGATAGCGTATAAATTTTCCTTTCCGCTGGTTTTAATCTTCTGCCACGTCCGGCCGCCATCTTTCGTCCTTAAGATCGTACCTTTGTCACCCACCGCGATGCCGATCTTTTCGTCCAAAAATTTAATGTCCTCCAGCCAGAGTCGAGTTCCGGATTCGAGTTGTTCCCAATACGCTCCCCCCGAGTCCGTCCTTAGGATCATGCCATTCGAACCGACAGCGAAGCCCACTCTATCTGACACGAACGAGACTCCGGACAGATCTTCCTTAATATTAGAAACACCCTTACCCCAACTTGCCCCGCCGTTTATCGTTCTCAGGACTGTTCCTTTGTCCCCCACGGCCCAGCCTTTCTGGCCGTCGTAGAATGTGACCGCGTTCAGATTCTCCGCTGTTTCACTAAATACAGGCAGCCAGTCACGTCCGGCATCATTTGTGAGCCAGATCTTACCGTTCGACCCGACGCTGACGCCGATTTCGTCATCGAGAAACGTGAGATCGTTGACATCTTCGCGGCCGCCTTCGCTGAGACGCTGCCAACTATAGCCTCCATCGTCGGTACGTAAGATCAAACCGCTTTCGCCGACGGCCCAACCGGTCAGCGTGTCACCGAAATGTAGGGCGACTAATTTCGGGTCGGTTCGAATGTTAAAAGGAAGCCATGTGGTTCCGCCGTCACCGGTGAGCCAGACGAGGCCCGCAGAATCTGTCATCGAACCATTTTTTTCATCTGCGAACGCGATTGAGAGAAGGTCCGCTCGACTGTATATCTCGGTTTGAGTCCAGGTTGCTCCGGCATCGGAACTCCTAACCAGACATCCGTCAAACCCCGCGACAACGATCGATGTTTTCGACAAGTATGCAGCACTCGAAATTGTCGATGTGCCGCAAGGATTCGAACCTGCCCACGACTCACCGCCATTCGCCGTTACCAAAACGACGCCGTTCTTGCCGACCGCGACAGCATGAGTTTCATCGAATGCCGAAATTTTTAATAAATGCTCAGTTGTGCCCGTGATCTGAGTTTTCCAAGTCATCCCGTTATCGGTAGTTTTCAGGACTCGCCCGTAAGTGCCCGATATCCAACCCGTCGAGCTGTCTTTGGCAAAAGCAATGCTGTACAAATGGTCGCGAACATCGATCGAGACCTGCCGCCAGGTTTTTCCTCCGTTGGATGTCGAAAGAATTGTCCCACGTGAACCGACGAGGATCGAGCTTTCCTTCGAGATCGCCCAAACTCCGTAGAACGTCACATCGGTAACCGAGGATTGCCTTTCCCAACGAAAACCACCGTCTGAAGTGTGGAGGATCGTATTGTCGGATCCGACCGCGTAGCCGCTTAATTTATCGTTTGCAAAGTGGATGGCATTCAGCGGATTGCCCTGCGGTAGAGGATTTTGCCAAGTCCACCCAAGACCGCTCCGCTGGGCAAAAGTCAGCGAGACGGCGAGCAGGATCATCACCACAGAGGCAAAGAGACATCGCGAGAAAGAACGAGATGCATTCTCGATGCTTCGTACGATAGGACTTCTATTTTCTGTTTGAACTCTCAAAAAGCTATGTGTCTCCGTGCCTCGGTGATAAAAAAATGTCTAAATTTCAACTAAGCCGATGTCGCCGACAGCGTCAATAAGCATTTCTTTATCGACGCGGCCGAGTTCAGCAGTTTTGCGGGCGATCGTGTCGGCGATCTCTTGTATTTCATGGCCCGAGTGACCTTTGACCCATTTCCATTTGATCTGATGTGGAGATGAGGCCTTGTCAAGGCGTTTCCACCAATCGTGATTCGTCTTTCGTTTCCATGTGCCGCCCATCGTCTCGACAACATATTTTGAATCCGACATGATGGTAACCGAACACGGTTCGCTCAGATTCTCGAGCCCGATCGCTGCCGCCGCAATCTCTGCCTGCTGATTTGTAGCACTGCCAAGATATTCACCGAACGCCTTCCAAATGCCTTGGAATCCAAGTAATGCGGCGGCGGCGGCCCTTGGGTTTCCCTTGCCATTTCCGAGACTTGAACCATCACAAACTATCGTAACCTGTTTCATTTTGTCTTAGATCAATTACTGACTGAGATAACATTGTCGACGGAATTATCGAACGTGTCATCGTGCGAGATGACGAAAAGCTGATCAAAGTGCGTAATTCGGCTGATCTGCGTAGCAAAATTTTCTCGACGCGTTTCGTCCATATTTGTTGTCGGCTCGTCAAAAAATGCGATTCGAATGTCACTCAGTTGCTTGAGCAAAGCCAGCCTTATAGAGAGTGCGGCTGACATTTGCTCGCCTCCGGAAAGGCTGATGAATGGCCGTTCGAAGCCGTTTTCTTCCAAAACTATCGAGTAATCATCCGCCCATCTCAGAGTTGTTTCGCCGTTTCCTGTAATTTCGCGAAACATCTGATTGGCCTCAAGCGAAACGTGATAAACATAATTTCTAGCGACGCGCGGAGCAGCTTCTTTTAGGGTATCGCGAATAAACGCGGTAGTCTCAGCAACGCTTTCGAGCCGCTCTTTTTCAATAAATTCACCACTTAACGACCGCCGAACCTGCGCAAACCTCTGGACCTCATCGGCCAGTTGTTTTACACGCCGGTTTGATGCATCGAGTGACGCACGTGTTTCGGCATGTTTTCGCTCGACGGCGAGCAACTCGGCCCGCCCGCGAGCGTGATGTTCCGAATCATAACCAGCAACGGATGCTTTAAGTTCTCTTTCTGCCAAAAGAGTCTTGTCGGCCGCATCGACCATCAGCATCTTCGCATTTCCCATCTCGGTTTGTCGTAGGGCTAAAGATCGAGCATCTGCCTCGTTAATTAAGAACATTCGATGTGCTTCAACCGTTGCATCGCGCTCGGCGGTCAACCCGGCCCACCTGACGTCAAGATCCTTAAACTCGTCGAGCTTCTCGAGAAACAGTTTTCGTTCATTTTCGAGTCTTTCGAGATTGCTCAAGACGTTGCTCAGGCCTTCTCGAAGTTCATTTTCGCGAAGAATTTCTTTCTCGAGAAATCGAATTCGGGCCGTCGGGTCGTCGAGTAATTTTAGCCTCGTCTCGGCACCGGTTAAACGAGTTTCGATGTCGGCTGAGTTACCTAGCTCAAGTTCGAGCGAAGCCTTTTTTTCATTGAGGCTCTTTCCTTCGTCCTTCAATTCGCTATCGCGGCGACGATAGCCCTCGAGGGCTGCCGAAAATCTTTCGGCCTCACGAGCGGTTTTCAGATCGCTCATAACCGACGTGCGTTCGATCTCGAGTTCCGAGATCTGCGACCTAAGACTTAAAAATTGGCTGGAAACAAAGCTCTCAAGTGTTTCACCTTCGTTTAGATTAAGACATTTCTGCGAAAGTATCGGGCAGAGCCCATTTTTTATCTCGCTTTGGAATTTTTCGTCGCGTTCAAGGCTCGCGTGCAATTTCGCGAGATCGTTAATTATTGCGGCATTGAGCTGTTCTATCTTTTGTAAGTCGCCCGCTGCTAAGATCTTTGCCTCGGCATCACGCATTGCCGATTGGTTGCTGCGGAAGCTATCTCGTAGGCGCTCCAGACTTCCATCGATGCTCTTGATGCGGTCGGTGACGGACCGAGCGGACGTGATTTTGTCCCGCAGTTCAGCGATCTCTTTCGCCAATATTTCCTGCTCGGCGGCCTTTGGTCGTAGGTCCTCGATATCACGATGGGCCTGCTTAATGGATTCGAGTTCGCGATCAATTCGTTTTTGTTCCGATCTCACATTTACGATCGCAGCATCTGTTTTTGCCAATTCGCTACGAACCGCGTCACATCCGATGCGTTCGCGTTCAAGTTCGTTGAAACGGGCAAGAGCGGCGATGTGTTTTTCGTGATCAGCACGAACGGAATTGACCATTGCCGAGGCATCGATGGCTCGTTCGAACGAGAGCTTTGATTGCGTGAAAAGTATCTCGGCCTTCTCACTTTCTGATCGTTGACGATCGAGAGCGGCTTTCGAGCTTGAGATTTTCCTCTCCTGTTCGTCAAGGCGGACTATTGCCGCATTTTGCGTCGACAGATCGGTGATGATCGACTCGATCGCCGCCGAAAGTGTCGCAGTTTGCTCTAAGTAGACTTTGTATTCCTCGGCTACTGATTCCGAACGGCTAAGTTCGCCTTCGGCCCGGGCGATCTGTTCGCGGATGCCGGCGATCGAAACATCGAGAAATCGCGATGTCTCGCGTAGTTTTTCGGCAGCTTGTCGATATTCTTCAACCTTTAAGAGACGGTCAAATGCGACCTTTCGCTCAGTCGAGCCTTCGAGAAAGATCGCAGTAAATGTTCCCTGGGGAACGCCGATCGCCTGACGAAAAAGAGACTTTAGGTCTGTTCCGGGCTCTAGGCCGAGGTGTTGCCAGAGAAATCTAAACACCTCTTCCTTCTTGTCGGCGATCCGGGTATTCAGACGGGGATCGGTGACGTGATAACCGGCTCCGGTATCGCGGTGAACTATGTACTCACGTTCGTCGAGACCGCTCTCGAACGTAACTTTCACCGAGCCTTTTTTCTCGCCGCGTCGAATAAAATCTTCTTTTTTGTAATCAAGCAGATCGAACAAAACCCACGCTACAGCCTCGATTATCGTGGTTTTGCCGCTACCGTTATCGCCGGTAATGGCAGTTGTTCCGCGACTGAATTCGTAGGTGACGGAGGCGTAAGATTTTATATTCTCAAGCTCGATCTTCGAGATGTGCATTGGCGAGTGACGGTATCTGAGATCTCAGAACTCAAATTCAAATTTGAACTTTAATATTAAGATACTTTTAGACAAAGAAAAAGAAGCAAAAGAGTTCTGTCGGATAGGCTGATTTTGCTAATCGAATGCACGGCTTGGCAGTGGAAAAGCAACACGATTTCACGTCAGGTAGTAATTCGGCGATAATAATCTTATGAAAATAGAAGCGGGCGAATACGTCATCGTCATATTGCACACGCCGAGAGAGAAGCTATTTGGGATCCTCGATGAGGTTAGTGCGGCCGGGGCATTTATCAGGGGCGTCGATCTTGGGTATTTCGAGGACTGGTGCAGAGCGATCGCTGCGGGCGAACCGCATCTGCCGATGAATGACTACTTTCTTCCGATGTGGCGAATCGAGCGGATAACCCGGGACGAGGGCAATGACGACATTCAGTCTCTGGGTGAGCAATTTGAACAACGGACGGGAAAACCGCCCGCAATGTTCTAAATCACTGCTTTCGAATACTTATACTACCGTTGTTGGTGGTTAATTTGAGGATCGAGTCGCCGCCGGTGCCTAATGTTCCGACGATGCTCTTCACGGGACCTTCAGAAATAGTTTCGGTTGTTATCTTGATCGGGAAGTCTGAATTGAACGAACCAAAACCGTACGAGGCAGAAAGACCCGAGGATGAATTTTTCGGCAACGTGAGACGAATGGAACCATTAGTGGTACCAAAACCGTAGGTGCCTCCGTTTAAAACTTCACCGACATAGATAACTGAGCCTGAGATCGAATTTACTTCTAGCTGTCGATAATCGAGCCGCTCCATAGACACAGTTCCGCCATGGGTTCTCGCCTTGAAAATGTCGCCGATCTCACTTGGTCCGGCTTCAAATACGACGATGTTGCCGGTGGTGCTTTCAAGCAACATTGCACCTTGTGAATCTTCGACAGTGATGTCGCCCTGTCCGGCGGAGGCGGTGACGCCGTTCGCTATCTTGCTCGCTGAGATGTCGCCGCCGATCGTGCGGATGTTGACCTTTTTAACAGAATCGATCTGTGTAGTAACTTCCTGCCCCTTTATATTGATCGTCGAATTTAGCGGGGCATCGATCTCGATGTCTCCTCCCGAAAGGCATTCGTTGGGTGCCGCTTGTTTTGGCTTTGCCTCCGCGGCAACGATCATCAGCCAGACCGGATCGCCCGTTTTCTGGCTTTTCTGCAACACCTTGAAACTAACACTACTTCCGTCAGAGACGAAAACGCGGATCTCGTCGCGATTCCATCCGTTAACCTTGACCTTGCCCTGATTGACGCAAAACGAGAGGTTAATCGACGGATCGACCTTGATAAATCGTTCGGAATTCGGACCGCCATATCGTCCTCCCGGTCCAATTTGCGGAAACGGACGCGGCTTAACGCGGGTCGTTGACGGTATTGCGGGAGGTTCCGGTGGATCTACTCGTTGAGCAACGACGACGATCGCCGAGGTCGACAACACCGTCGAGAGCAGTATCAGTCTAAATTGTTTGTAAATTTTATCCATCAGATCCCGCATTTCTATTTGAGGCTCGCGACCAACTCCTCTTTCTGCGAAACCGAATTAAGCAGGTCGATCTTGTTTTGGTAAGACGAATATAAAACCTGCTTCGCCGAGTCATTTTTCGGGTTCAGCTTTACCTCATTTCTCATTTTTGAAATAGCATCGTTGACGACTGCCATATCGCGTTCGTAAGCGATCCGCTCCGAGGGGCGCATGACACTATCCTTCTGCAGATCGACCGTTTTCGCAAGACTAGCAATGGTCTTCACATAGCTTTCTTCACCGGGAAGAGTCACAACGACCGGATCCACTTCTTTCGTATTTAGGACGTTTTTCTTTGGAACCGAAGCATTCACGACAATTGCTTTCGGAGACACGCGTTTTGGATAATTCGCAGCAACCTTCTGCAAAATGTCATCGGGAACACTCGTATTAATAATCGGATCGTCTACTGCCGGCTTAGGGTTAAAGATCGTGGTGTTTCTGGATGAAGTTACAACAAGATCAGATTTATTGTTCTGGGAGATCCAGATTGCCGAAGAAAGACCGACAACACTGAGCAACCCAGCCGCGACCGCTAGTGACGGACTTGCCAAACCAACTTTCAGAAATGCCCAAGCCTTTGTCCAAAATGGTGCATTGTCGCGTTCGGTCTCGATCGCCCCGTTAATTTTGTTCCAAAGACGCTGTGTCGGGACGAGGGTATTAAATTCACGCTCAAGAGCGGGAAAAACTATCGCTGATTCATCCTCAGCGTTAGCAAGCATCATGGCGCATGAGTCACAGTTAGCGATGTGATAGGAGACCGACGCGATGCGGCTCTGATCTAGCTCGCCATCCATGAATTCCTGGATGATACCGATGTCTAAACAATCCTTCTTCATAACGTGTCCTTGCCGATCTTCCCATAAAACCGGCTAAATTCTTGTCTCGCTCGAGCGACAAACGTGCCGATGCTCGATTCATTGAGGTCCAGACTCGCGGCGATCTCCTTGTACGAGAGACCTTGTTGCTTAAGCAGAAGGCAACTTCGGAGCGGTTCTTTGATCTTATTCAGTGCTCTTACGATCTCACTTACTCCGGCCTTTTCTTCGTAGTCAACGTGAACGGACGCGGCTTCAAATGTCCCTGTTTCTTTGACGTAGTTTTCGTCTCGCGTGTTCGCTCTCATATTTCCGCGAACGGTGTTGCGCGCGACGTTGATCGCCACGCGAATGAGCCACGGCCGTAGCATTTCCTCATCAGTGATCGAGTCGAGATTTTTGTGCAGTCTTAGAAAAGTCTCTTGCGTTACGTCCTCAGCAAGTCCGGCGTCCTGGACGACCGATCGTGCCGCGCGAAAGACGGTTCGATGATGAAGTGTAAATGCTTCTTCGAACTCGATCTTCACACTAGCTGCCGCAGTCGCTGTTTCGGACATTATGTCCACAAATATTTCTGTACTCTCGCTCATTTTCAGCATTAGAAATGCTCTTCAACCTAGATACACCGCAAAAGGCTGATTTATGACAAGAATAATCCCTCAAAACCTAATTATTTTCAATCTTTGGTTCGACTCGGCCGGAATCGAGTCCGACTCGGCCGTTGTGACGAAAAACGTGTGGCTGTCGTCCTTTTCGTTAGGGATACGTTCGAATTCCGGTTTTGGTTCGCTTTCGGAATCTGCCGGTGCGACTATCGCCAACTGTTTAAGGGCTTCGTAAAGATGGGAGCGACCTGAAGAAAATCCGGTTGTCTCGCCGTCGATGACTAGACGAAACTCTGCAAGCTCGTCCGAGAAGTGGGTGAGTATGGATGCTGTGATAGTCACGCCGTTCTCAAACCTCTTTGATGTGACTGACCCTTTTCCGCTTTGTTCCGCCGATAGTTTGTCGCGAAGCGATAGCTTATTTTTCTCGTCGTCCGCGACGTAGCGGTCAAAAATGACAGTTACTCGTCTCTCGTCTTCGGCGGCAAATTCTCTTACCGTCAAATGTCGCGAACGTGCCGTTGCTTTCCAGTCGATCCGCCGCAGATCGTCATTCGGCTGATAGTCCCGCAGGGCAAGCAGATCCTGCCCGAGGCCGCGTTTATTTGACGTCAGACGTCCGGCATCGAGCGGTACTTCGCCAGATAGAGATTGGAACGGCTCGACCTTAGGAAAGATCACAAGTTCGGTCTCGCGGGCCGGCAGACGCCGCCGATGACGGAAAAATCCGAACGGGAATCGCGTCGAAAGCTCAAAGTTCTTTATCAGGAATCGTCCGCGGTTCGTGAAAGTGTAGTCGATCTTATTCTCAACCGTTTCCTTCCGGGCTACGTATACGAAATGCCCGAGCGTCTTGCGAACCGTCGGTGAACGGCTCATCCGGTCGGCGATGAATTTGGGAAGAATGGCATGGAGTTCGGGTGCGGCAATTGATTGCTCGCGTTCCTTCCCACGAACATCGGCGACGACCGAGAACGCCGGAAACAGGCGTTTACGATTCCCCAGGCTGACAATGATCGGGGTTGGTTCGCCGGCGAAGATAGTCTCGGGGAAACGCATTTTGACATCGAGCTTTTTCAGGCAAATACTGCCCGCAAAGAAACCGACGATCATTGCGGCGACGAGCAGCGAAAGCACCAGAAACAGCAGATTATTGCCCGTGTTCCACGCCGAGAACCCGACGACTAGTAAAAGCACGATCATCACCGCTCCGCCTGTCGTAAACTCGAACGGCAAATTCATTTGCGCCGCTTCACGCCCTGCATTCCTCGCCAGTGGCGGAATGACGAACACTAGAATCAACAAGACGAAGACCAACGAGATCCCGGCCGTTATCCCTGCAAGTTGAACGTTCCCGGTCTGGTGAGCATAAAGCGTCGCGAGCGCCAACCCGATCCCGCCAAAAACCACAACTGCCCCCATCACCGCATTCCGCAGATCGCGAAGACTGAAGAGCTGGGTTAGCATTTTAAGCTTCAAATCGATATTTAGTGAGTATTATTTCGTGAAGAATCTTTTGCGGTCTGTGACACTCCGTACCGGTCGTGTTTCCGCCTTTTGTTATATTGGTACGCTTACTTTTAAGAGAATATCTTGCAAGACCTGTTCGGCCTCGCGTGTTCGGGAGCGAAGTGCTCCGGCGCGCGAATTTACAATTATTCGGTGGGCGAAGCAGGGAACGACGAGGCGTTTGATGTCGTCAGCGATGCAGTAATCGCGGCCTTCGATAAATGCTAACGCTTGGGCGGAACGGAATAGAGCAAGTGTGCCGCGAGGGCTGATGCCGAGTTCGAGGAGATCGGATTTACGGGTGAGGTCGACGATCTGGAGCAGATATTCGAGTAGAGCATCGTCAAAACGAACCTCGGCGACCTTTGTCTGCAGTTCGATCACCTCGTCCCGAGTCATCACGGGGCGGACAAATTCGAGCGGGTTGCGGCGTTCGCGATCGCGGAGCAGGCCACGTTCATCAGCAAGGCTTGGATAGCCGATGTGTAGACGCAGCATGAACCGGTCGAGCTGAGATTCGGGCAGCGGATAGGTTCCGTGATGCTCAGACGGATTTTGCGTCGCAACTACGATGAACGGAACCGGCAAACGACGCGAAACGCCCTCAACCGTGACCTGTTCCTCGGCCATCGCCTCGAGCAATGCAGATTGTGTTTTTGGTGTCGAGCGGTTGATCTCGTCAGCGAGGACGATATTCGAAAAGATCGCCCCGGCCTTCCACTCGAAATCCCCGCTTTTTTGGTTGTAAACCGAAAGGCCAATAACGTCCGACGGCAAAAGGTCCGACGTGAACTGAATACGCTGGAATGACAACTCAAGAGCACGTGCGAGGGCATTCGCGAGGGTGGTTTTGCCGATTCCCGGCACATCCTCGATTAGCAAATGGCCTTTCGCGAGCAGAGCGATCATCGCGAACTTGACCGTCTCCGATTTGCCTTTGATAACGCGTTCCATCGCCGCTTGCAGATCCGCGATCTTTGCGGCGGCGTCAATGCCAGCAGCGATGGCGGCGTTCCCGCCGTTCGCTTCGCTAGTTACCCAATCTCTCATAAAAGCGGGCGGCAACCTTGCCGTAATAAATATTCTAACCGATTCCTCAATGCCGATGCATCAAAAAGATGCACTTTGGAAGTTTGTTTTCACTTCGATCTCCGTTCGTCCGAGGGCATCTAATCAGAGTGAACCGATCCAGGGAGTTGGAACGAGATTGAAATTCCGATAAAAACCAATTAAAATTTTGAAACTAAACCGAATTTGTTTCGTGTTGAAACATGGAAAGTATATTGTAGCAATATGAAGAATTTACGACATCGCTTACGCGACCAACGCGGATTTAACCTGATCGAGTTAATGATCGTCATTGCCATCATTGGCCTCCTGATCGCCGTCGGCGGTTACGGCTGGCAGGCCATGATGCGAGCGGGAAATGAAAATGCGGCCGCTCAAACACTCGATAAAATAAGGATATTCCAGGCTCAGTATGCAGGCGGTCATCGTGGTAAGTTTGCAACGTTTGATGAACTCATCAACACTGTCGGGATGGACGATAGTTTTAAGGGCGAAGCCCCGGTTGTAAACGGTTATAAATTCACGATGGTGGTTGAAGAGCAGAGTGCCAGTAAGCCCGCGAAATACGCGGTAAACGCTGATCCACAGGTCGTCGACGGTGTCTCCTCGACCGGCGGCATTAGCTTTTACACTGATTCGACGATCGGGACGATCAGGCGCACCGACGAGAAACGCCCGGCCAAGATCGACGATCCGGCTCTATAATTGAGCCTGACAAGCCGTCTTAGCTCAGTGGTAGAGCACTCGCTTCACACGCGATAGGTCACAAGTTCAAATCTTGTAGACGGCACCAATTGACTAGAACACGAAGACTTTCTGATACTTAGCTGTCGGAAGGTCTTTCTTCTTTAGGCGTGGATCTGGCGAAATGTAAGCCTTGTATTTACCCGTCGAAACCAAAAAAAA
Organism: Acidobacteriota bacterium; assembly: GCA_043737915.1. Taxonomy (GTDB): domain Bacteria; phylum Acidobacteriota; class Blastocatellia; order Pyrinomonadales; family Pyrinomonadaceae; genus OLB17. Next base: position 16,750 of record JAYSZT010000299.1, on the reverse strand, counting down.
GGCCGTCTTTTCAGACAGCCTTTTTATTTTTTTGTTTCTACGATAGTCCGTCAAAGTCATTCAACTTCGATATCACGAATGCAAAGCCTGGTTTCTTTGGCGGATCCTTTGGGGTTGGTTGCGGCTTGCCTGGGTTTATTACCGGCGGATCCTTGGGCGGCTTCTTTTGATCGTCCTTCTGGGCCGACGCCGCGAGCGAGAGGCCGGCGACCATGACAAGGGCAAATAATGTTTTTTGTAATACTTTCATCGCTTTATAGTTCTTCTTTTCCTCTTGTATAAAATCACGCTTCTCGGGGAAAGAGGGAAAGTGCGTCCACATTCTCAAATGCAATCTCAATGCCAAAGATAATCCTTCGACGTCAACCTTTCTAAAATGGTTGGAAAATCATTTTCGGCGTCACATCTGCATTTACGAAACTTTACGTTTTCCGTTATTTTTATACGAAAACGTGAAACATAGGTTCGTTCTAAGCTAATTCGAAGGTTCAATAACCATTTGCCTCTGCAAAAGATGGCATAATTAAACCATGAATGAATCTTCGAAAACTAGCGATGTGATGCGGGCGGTACTTGTGGCAGTTGCCACCATCGCGACCATTGCTTTTAATGCACTCGCATCCACAGGACGCATCAACGGCGTAATGACCAATGAAGTTTCGGACAAATATCCGACGGTTGTGACGCCTGCCGGATATGCCTTCACGATCTGGGCTCTTATATACTTTGGCTTGATCGCTTTCAGCATTTACCAGCTATTACCGACAAAGTTGGCCCAGTTCAGAAATGTCCGAACGCTCTATATCATCAGTTGCGTCTTAAACTGTGCCTGGCTCTATTTCTGGCATCGATTTTCCATCGGGATATGCGTTGTCTTGATCTTCGCATTCGTTGCTACGCTGGCACTTATAAACATTCGGCTTAAGGACGCAGCATCGATCCGTGATGCGGTTTTCACGAAGGCAACTTTTGGTATTTATTTCGGCTGGGTAACGGTCGCGTCGATCGTCAATCTTGTTATTTACCTCAAATATATCGATGTTCAAATGTCTGCTTCGTCGTGGAATCTGTTCGGCATAATCCTTATTATTCTGGCAACGCTGATCGCTCTCGTCGTAAGGGTAAAACTACGAAATTTCTTCTACCCGTTAGCAGTTGCATGGGCTGTCACCGGCATCGCTCTCCAGCAGAGCGGAAACACGGCAGTTATTTTGACGGCGGCGCTAAGCTTGATCATCTGTCTCGTTTTGTCGATCAGTTTTGTAATGGACCTTCGAAGCACAACCCATGAATAAAGGAAAGATCTGCGTTTCGGTTTGCGCCGGGACGGCCGAAGAAATGATCGCCAAGATCAAACAAGCGGAGGAATATGCCGATATTGTCGAAGTGCGATTTGATTGTGTCGAAAGATCGCAGATCGCGGATCTGCGATCGCAAATTTCCAATCTAGAACAACGCGTTCCCATGCTTGCGACGTTCCGTGCCGACGAACAAGGTGGCCACGAGAACGCCACGTTTGCCGAGAGGGAAGAGTTTTGGCGATCGAGTCAGGGCGAATTTTGGGGTGTAGATCTCGAGGAAGACATTTTCGACACGTCCAAAGGCCGGGAAATCCAGATCATTTCCCATCACGATTTTGACGGTATCCCAACTGACCTGGTTAATATTTACGACAGATTATCTGAATCTGAAGCAGAAATCCTGAAACTTGCCGTAACGGCAACCGACGTGACAGATTGCATTCCAGTTTGGAGACTTCTTAAACGAGCAAAATCTGAAAATAAGAGCATAATTCCGATCGTGATGGGCGACGCCGGGAAGTGGACGCGAATTCTCGGGCTCTCTCACGGTGCGTTTATGACTTACGCTTCTTTGGAATCGGGGGGCGAGACGGCACCGGGACAGGTGACGGCGAAAGATCTGGTAGAAGTTTACCGGGCGAAAGAACTTGATGAGGAGACTCAGGTTTATGCCGTGTTAGGCGACCCGATCGCTCAATCCATGTCGCCTTATATGCATAATCCGGCGTTCGCGGAACTAGGGTTGAACGCGGTTTTCGTCTCACTGCTGGTTAAAAATATAGACGAATTCATTCGGCGGATGGTTAAACCGGCGACTCGCGAGATCGAACTTAATTTTGGCGGGTTCTCGGTGACAATGCCTCATAAGCAGGCGATCATGCGTCATCTGGACCTGATCGACCCGATCGCCGAAACGATCGGTGCGGTCAACACAGTAAAGATCTCTGATGGTAAACTCTCAGGACATAACACCGATGCTCATGGTTTTATTACTCCGTTGAAAGCGAGACTCGGCGATATTCGAGATAGTCGAATCGCCGTATTTGGTGCCGGCGGTGCGGCGAGGGCATGTGTCTATGCGTTAAAACTGGAAGGTGCGGATGTCACCGTATTTGCTCGGGACGCCGGCAAAGGAAGGGAGTTCGCTGCGGAATTTGGGATTCGTTTTTCTGAGATCTCGGAATTAGCGACCTTCGGTATTGGATCGAATTTCGATATCTTGGTCGATACGACGCCAATCGGGATGAAGGGGCCGCGTGAAAATGAGACGCTTTTCGACGCAGAACAACTTTACGGACTTAAATTTGTTTACGATCTCGTCACAAAGGTTGCTGACACCCCGATACTTCGCGAGGCTCGTTCGCTCGGCATTCCAACGCTTGGCGGACTCGAAATGCTGATCGCTCAGGGTGCAAAACAGGTTGAGGTCTGGACGGGCGAAACGGCCCCGCTAGAGCTAATGAGGAAGTCGTTGGTTTCGCGAATGTGAGAAAACTATTTACGAGCGGTGCCGGAAAATCGCCATATTTGTCTTTGTCGATCGACCTAAGCGGACGAACACAAAAAATGCCGTTTTCGGGGGGAGACGAACAACGCAGGGTCGGAATGCAGAATCGAAGGATCGATATGAATCTTGCGAAACAAAGCAACGACGAAAACGACATCAAGGGATTCTTAAATGATCTCCTCGATCGACGTCGTGGACATGGAAGCTCAAAGGTGGATCTGCATGAAAAATTCGTTTTCTAAGACAGTGTTATTAGTACTCGCTGCATTGTGCCTGACGCAGGTTGCAACTTCACAGATGCGATATTGGGACGCAAAACGGACATGGGTTTTTTGCGTCGGCTTGCTCGAATGGAAGGACTCGGAAAGCTTCGCTTCATTCCCGAAAGAGAATCGCCGCGACGAGATCCTGCTCAAGGTGTTGAAAGAGCGCGGCGTGCCAACCTCTCAGGTCGTTTATCTGCAAGATCGATCCGCAACAACCGACACGATCACTTCGGAATTCGTAAAACTGCTAGCGCGGACCCGGGCGGGTGACACCGTTTTCGTTTATTACGAAGGTCACGGCTATAAGGACGATAATAGCAATACTTTTTTTGCTAGCTATGATGTCGATGACGAACGGAATCCCGGTTGGGCGGTTGCCTCGATTCCGGCGACCATAGAGAAGTATTTTCGTGGTTCAACGGCTATTATCGCGATGGACAATTGCTATTCGGGTGCGATGGTCGAGGCGGTAAATAGTGCGAGGCGGCGGGTATCGTATGCTGTCATGGCATCTTCATCGTCGAGTCAGTCGTCGACAGGGAATTGGACCTTCACCGAGGCTTTGATCAATGCGTTCAGTGGCTCGCCCGTGACAGACGATAACAAGGACGGCGTTGTCACATTTGCCGAACTCGAGGCGAATGCCTCAGCGGATATGCTATTCGGCGAAGAACAGGTCGCTTCATTCGCCTTTGTCGGCGGATTTGACCCGGCGACGAAGATCGCTGACTCACCAATCACTAATTCCCCGAGGATAGGTGAACGACTGGAGGCTTATAGTATTGACGGTTGGTACAAGGGTTATGTTATTGGAGCCAAGGGCGGCAAATACAACATCCATTACTACGGTTACGAAGAAGCCGACAACGAGTGGGTCACTCCGAAAATGATGCGAATTCCGAAGGCGAAGTCGATCTACAAGATCGGCGAAAAGGTGCAGGTCGAATACAAAAAAGAATGGTTTGCCGCCCACGTGCTTAATATCAGGGGCGGTTCACACTTTGTCAGCTATGATGACTACGACACAGACGAGAACGAATGGGTGCCGTCGAAACGAATCAGGAAACTCAAATGAATGAACGGTATAGCCGGCAAACCTTGTTTCACGAGATAGGCGATTCCGGTCAGGATAAGTTGTCAAAGGCAACCGTTTTGTTGGTTGGATGTGGTGCTCTCGGAGCGTCTCACGCTGAAATGTTGGCACGTGCGGGCGTAGGTAAATTACGTATCGTAGACCGCGATTTCGTTGAATATACGAACTTGCAGCGGCAGACACTGTATAAGGAAAGTGACGCGGATGAGCGACTACCAAAAGCAATTGCCGCTAAGAATCGAATCTCCGAGGTCAACTCTGAGGTCGACGTTGAAGCGATCGTTGCGGATGTGAATTTTTCTAATGTGGAGTCGCTGATCGCCGGATGTGATCTCGTCCTCGACGGAAGCGATAACTTTCAGGTCCGCTATCTGCTCAACGATGCGTGCGTTAAGCACAACAAACCGTGGATATATGGCGCCGCCGTGTCCAGTTACGGCACGACGATGACGATCATTCCCGCGATGACACCTTGTCTTCGTTGTATCTTTGACGAAATGCCCGACGCGGGCACCTCGCCGACTTGTGATACAGCCGGCGTAATTATGCCTATAATTGCGACTATTTCCGCGGTTCAGGTCGCTGAAGCGCTAAAGGTATTGGTTGGGGATATTGGAGCTCTCCACGGATCTTTGATGCAGTTTGATATTTGGAATAACGATCGGCAGCAAATCAAACTCAGAACTCCGGATCCGGATTGTAAAACTTGCAGCGAAAGGAACTTCGCATATCTCGACGCCGAGTCGGTCCAATTTTCCGCGGTGCTTTGCGGCCGTGATGCTGTGCAGATAGCTCCTCCAAAGAGTGTTTTGCTAGACCTTGAATCGTTGGCTGACCGCCTTCAGTTTTCATTTGTTGTAAATGTAAATGAATACTTATTGCGGTTTTCCTCCGGTGATAACGAGATCACCGTTTTTCGCGACGGTCGGGCGATCATCAAGGGAACTGATGATGTCACGATCGCACGCACACTCTACGCGAAATATATCGGTGTGTGATAGCGTGAAATGCAGGGTGTAACAATATGAGTGCGATACCAAAGGTTGTGATCATCGGTGGCGGTTTCGGCGGTCTCTGGACCGCGAGGGCGTTGGCGAAAAAGCCGGTCGAGGTCACGCTGATCGATCGAAAAAATCATCACGTTTTTCAGCCTCTTTTGTATCAGGTGGCGACCGCTGTGCTTTCACCGGGCGAGATCGCGTCGCCGATTCGCCGCATCCTTCACAAATACAAGAACATCGAAGTCATTCTCGGCGAAGCATCTGGTTTTGATAAAGAAAACAAAAGGGTGATCCTCGCGGACGGTTTCGAGATCGGTTATGACTACCTTGTGATCGCTGCAGGAGCACGCCACTCCTATTTCAACCATGATGATTGGGAAATTCACGCCCCGGGGTTAAAGACGATCGAGGATGCACTTGAGATCCGCCGCCGCGTGCTGCTCGCATTCGAACTCGCCGAACGCGAATCTTATCTTACCGGGGTTCATAAGCAGCTTAATTTCGTCGTCGTCGGCGGTGGCCCGACCGGCGTTGAAATTGCAGGGGCGATAGCTGGTATCGCCCGGCAAGCGCTTGCCAATGATTTTATCGTGATCGACACGAGAAAGGCGAGCGTGATGCTTTTCGAAGGATCTGACCGCGTTCTTGGAACATTTCATAAAGATCTCTCCGCAAGTGCCAAAACCCAACTCGAATCGACGGGTGTAGAAGTTCATCTCAACAGCATGGTCACCGATCTTGATTCGGGCCGAGTGAAGGTCGGCGAGGATTGGATAGAATGTGATGTTGTTGTCTGGGCAACGGGCGTGGCAGCGTCGCCGCTGGGTAAAGCCCTCGGACTCGAAACGGATGAAGCCGGGCGGGTATTCGTCGAACCGGATCTGACCGTTCCGGGTTTCAAAAACATCTTTGTCATTGGAGATATGGCGTCACTGAAAATGGAGAACGGAGAATTGGTTCCCGGTGTGAGCCCGGCCGCGATGCAGATGGGAACGTTTGCCGCGAAAAATATCCTTAGTGATCTCAAGGGTGAACCGTACAAGGCTTTCCGATACGTCGATAAAGGCACGATGGCCACCATCGGCCGCAGCAAGGCGATCGCCGACGTTCAAGGGTTACACTTCACGGGTTTCATCGCATGGCTAATGTGGCTGTTTCTCCACGTGCTTTTTCTCATAGGATTCCGTAACCGAATCTACGTCATGATGGAGTGGTTTTGGGCATATCTCTCTCGCGAACGCAGTGCCCGGCTGATCACGGGCGACGCTGATGAACTAAAGGACGCCTTGCAATTCCTAAACGGACCACCGAGCCACTTGACTACAGGTGACAGCAATAAAAGCTGAGTTCGAAGAAAGTTCTTTAGAACGGTTTATTACGCCGTGAATCTAACAATTTATGCGAAATTTGCTATGATGGCATCCAACATAGTTTGATCTTTTTCGCGTTCAAAACTCCATGAATAAATTTTTTTCTGCCTTTCTCGTATCTCTTTCATTTTTTCTAACAATTCAAGCTAGTGAACCTCTCATCTGGTCGGTGAGTTCGCGGGCAGATGTGATGAAGGGTGATTCTCGCGGAGTTTCGGTCGATCAGAATGGAACGATAAGTCTTGCTCCGAAATTGACTGAAGTCTTTAAGACGGGCCAATCGTTTATCTGGGCGAGTGCCACAGATGAATCAGGCAATGTTTATCTCGGCACCGGTGGTGACGGCAAGGTTTTCAAGGTTGATGCGAGCGGTAACGGAATACTTTTCAGCGATCTTGCTGAGCTCAACGTTTCGGCGATCGCGATAGGTAAGGGCGGTGAGATCTTTGCCGGGACCTCACCGGACGGAAAGGTTTACAAGATCGACGCCGGCGGAAAGGCTGGGGTCTATTTTGATCCAAAAGAAAAATATATCTGGTCGCTGGCGGTGTTATCTGACGGAACCCTTGCGGTAGGGACCGGTGATGGTGGGAAGATCTACAAGGTAAAAACGGCAAACGCCACGCCCGAGAGTTCGTTACTTTTCGACACGAGCGAAACGCACATCATTTCGCTTGCTGGGGACAAATTCGGCAATTTATATGCTGGAACGGATTCAAACGGATTAGTGATGAAGTTTGGCTCCGATGGCAAACCTTTTGGCCTTCTAGATTCGCCTTTGCGGGAGATACATGAGATCGCGGTCGGGCCGGACGGTTCCATTTATGTGCTTGCTCTCGGAGAATCCGCGTCTGCTCCGAAAGCTGCGGATGCTGCAGCTGCGACGGCTGTAACTGAGGACAAGCCAGTTACTGTCGAAAAACCAAGTCCAGCGACCCAGGAATCACCCGGAAAAAGCCGCTATGATCTGACGGGAGCAAAATCGTCCGTTTATCGCATTTTGCCCGACGGAACGACCGACATTCTCTGGACCTCAACAACCGTTACCGGATTCTCGCTTTTCGCGAACGAGAATGGAAGCGGCGTAATGCTCGGAACATCCGATAAAGGCCGTGTTTACGAGATCAGCAACGACGCCCGCGAAAAATTGGTGTTGCAGACCGACGCAAATCAAATATCAACGATACGGATGGCGGGCAAAAGTCTCATTGCAACAACAAGCAATCAAGGCTCGCTTTTTCGCATTGGTGGCGAGGCTGCGAACGAGGGGACCTACGAATCCGCCGTTCTCGATGCTAAAGGAACCTCGACCTGGGGCCGCATCTGGTGGCGCTCAGTTGGCGGAGTAACGATTCAAACACGTAGTGGTAATACCGAAAAGACCGATGAAACCTGGAGCGGATGGAGCACGGCACTATCTGACCAGAAAGGAGATCAGATCGTCAGCCCGAAGGCGAGATATCTACAATGGCGAGCGATTCTTAAGTCGACCGGTTCCAATACGTCAGTTAGCGAAGTTAATGTCGCTTTTATCTCACGGAATATCGCACCGGAAGTTCTGTCGATTCAAGTGTTGCCAACGAATGTCGGTCTTGCGGCAAATCCTCCGATGCAGATCGATCCGAATATCGAGCTTTCCGGCCTTGACCCGGCGACCTTCGGGATTCCGAATGTTGCGGTTCCTCCACGCCGAGTTTACCAGCGTGGAGCAACGTCGTTGCAGTGGACTGCCGATGATAGAAACGGTGACAAACTGACGTACGATGTGTTCTATCGGGAGGTCGGTGAAGCGAAGTTTAAGTTGCTCCGAGCGGATCTCGTCGATCCGTTCATAGCTATTGATGGCCAGTCACTGGCGGACGGTCGGTATGTTTTTCAAATCGTTGCTAAAGATATGCTTTCCAATCCGGCAATGCTTGCGTTGAAGGGAGATAAAATAACCGAGCCGGTTGATATCGATAACACCGCCCCCGTTGTAACCGTTTCTCAAGCACCACGAATGGCAGGTGACAAATACATAGCGACATTCGATGCGACAGACGCCGCGAGTTTTGTTAATCGGGCGGAGTACAGCGTAAACGGCGGTGAATGGAAAACACTGTATTCAGACGACGGCATTTCCGACAGTCCGCGTGAACGATATACCGTCGAGATCTCAAATATAGATCCGGGTGAATACGTGATTACGATCCGCGTATTCGACGTAAACGGTAATGCGGGAAATGCTCGGGCGGTTGTTAAGAAGTAGTCAGCTTAATTCTGATAAATATGGATAATTGGAACTGCACTTACTATTATGAGCTTTAATTCTAAGAGCGTAGCCGTCATTACGGGAGCGGCGTCGGGTATCGGTCGTGCTCTGGCAGTTCGGTTTGCCGAGGAAAAGATCGGAGGGGTCGCGATCTCTGATGTTAACGAGATCGGACTGCTCGAGACTGAGAAAATGGTCAAAGCATTGGGCGTTCCTGTTTCGGTGCACGTTGTTGATGTTTCTAAAAGGGTCGAGGTCGAGCGACTGGCTGACGAAGTGATAGCCACGCATGGACGAGTTACACACCTGGTGAACAACGCCGGTGTCGGTGTTATTGGTACATTTGATCAGCTTTCCATCGAGGATTTCGAATGGGTGATGTCCATTAATTTCTGGGGCGTGGTCTATGGCTGCAAGGTGTTTCTTCCGCTTTTGGAACAACAAGATTCCGGGCATATCGTAAACATCTCCAGCGTTTTCGGACTTATCGGGCCGCCGGAACAAACTGCATATGTTGCATCGAAGTTCGCCGTTCGCGGATTCACAGAAAGTTTACGGCACGAGCTTGAAGACACGAACATTACGGTCTCGTCCGTTCATCCCGGCGGCATCAAGACGAACATAGTTCGTAATTCTCGCGTCGGAGCGGAGGCACCTGGTGAATGGAAAGAGCAAGGTACCAAATTTTTTGACCGCGTAGCCAAAACCACGGCGGAAACGGCTGCCGAAGTCATAATCAAAGGAATTAAAGACCGCTCGCCGCGGATTCTCATCGGAAAAGACGCTCGAGCCATAAATCTGGTCGCTCGGCTGTTCCCGACCGGCTATCTTAAAGTGCTTGAGCGTTTGAACGGGCATAAGCTCAGTTTGAGAAAGAAATGAGCCTGTGGACTAGTACCGGCATTTTACCGATCTCTGTTACTTCAGCAATGTGTAAATGAGGACGCCGCGGAATTGAAGACATTTGCTCCAGATACGGAAGTTACAGTTTCGGTAGCGTCATTGTTTTTCCTTCGCTGTCCATTTCTAAATGTCGGGTCGTGTTATCGGTGACGCTCGCGGGAACGAGGTCGCCGGTTTTGTATTTTGACTCCGGCGATGCCCACTGGGTCTGGGCGGGCGGCAAGGTATTGTTCGGAACTGAATTGGTCAGTTTCGCCTCTTCTTGCGGGTTGTAAACCGGCAGACCTTTTTCTTTCTTCCTGATCTGAATGTACTGGGCAACCCCCGACCCGATCGAACCGAATGCCGGGATCAGCATCCAAAACCACCAAGATCTGCCGCCAGCCATTCCGGTGGTCGCGAGAACGATGGAAATTATAAGAAATGCGAAACCGGTCGCGAATTTGGTTATTGCACCTTCCCAACTGATCGGTTTTCCTTTTTTATCAACGAGTCTAGATGCCTGAGGTCTAGATTCTAAGGCGCCGGAAACGTTTCCGAGATCGGTACCGCAGCTACGGCAAAATTTGCCGTTCTCAGGATTTTGTTGTCCGCATTTTGGGCAAAACATAAGAGTTAATGATTCTGACGGACTTCAGTTCGTTCCTCCAGCCACTATTTAGCTGTCGCCTTTGATGGTTCGTTGTCTTCTAGCTTCGAAAAGTATTACGCCGGCGGCGACGGAAACGTTCAGTGAATCTATTTTTCCATACATTGGAATTTTTACCAAGACATCGCAATTCTCAGCAACAAGTCGGTGCAGTCCCGAGCCTTCGCCGCCGAGAAACAGGGCACTTGGTTGACGCCAGTCCCATTCATAAATATCCATCTCCGCATCCACACTCGTACCGACGACCCATATGTTTCGTGCCTTAAGGTCGTCGATCAGTCGACTCAGATTTGCGGTCTTCGCAACCTTTACGTATTCGATCGCTCCCGCGGAAGATTTAGCAACGGTATCTGTCAGGCCGACGGCACGCCGTTCCGGGATAATTACTCCGTCGACATCCGCGCATTCCGCCACCCGAAGGATCGCTCCCAGATTTCGCGGATCTTCCACACCGTCGAGCACGACGATCAGTGGGATTTCTGACGCGTCGAGAATGTCTTCCGTATCGACGTATCCAGCGGCGGCTGAGAAAGCTAGGACTCCCTGATGATTCACGCCCGACTCTAAATGCTTGGCGAAATTATCGCGCGGCACACGGCTCCAAGCGATCGAGCGTGAACGGCAGAGGTCGATTATTTCCGACAGGCGCCGTTCGCTTGACCCTTCCGCGATCAACACTTTATCAACTCGCCTCTTATCGGCACGCAATGCCTCGAGCACGGGCAGAACGCCGTAAATTAACGAGGACGAGCTTCCCTCACGCGATGATGGTTTAGTACGACCTTGGTTTTGATAGGCAATTCTTTCAGGGGGCGGTTTTCGTCCCGCAGGTGACGGTCTTCGTTCCGGTAGAGATTGTCTTGTCTTGGGCCTCTTTGGTGATTCCTTCCTGTTCATATAAATGCCATTGCAAACGCGAATATTTAGTGAACTGTTGCAGGTTCGATGTGGTCGCAACTTTTTGGAGACCGGTTTTGCCGATCCCTATTCTTTTCATTCCCTGTGTCTCGCTGTGCTGTTCGATCCGCCAAACAGGATCAAGGAGTCGCCTTACTGATCCGTAATCGTCTACGAGTTTCGATCCCGGTGCTAGCTTTGTCAGCATTCTGATCAAGCATTTTATATTTTCAGCAGCGATAAATCCTTTTTCCGCTCCCAGACACGAAAAATCAAAGCCTGCCAGTTGGATCCTACATCCTCTTGGGTCACTGCGGCTGTAAACATCAACGATCGTTTCGTGTAATGAAGATTCGACCTCTTCAAAGATCTCGGGACCTTTTCGCCGGCGTTTTTCGACCAGATCGATCTTACTCTCGGCGAGAAATCCCGGTATTATTAATGCCAGATCGCTTAACAATACCTCCGTTCGTTCAAGGGTGAGGAATGTGATAAATGTAATCGATTCTCCTCCAAATTCGATGCCCGCAAGCCTTACGGGCAGTTGATTGGTGCCAAGTGTTTCATCGGAAACGACCGAACATGTCAATCCATGACCCGCGAGCTTGGCCGTTACTATTTCAGCGTCTTTATTGCTCTCCACGCGAACAAGCGGCAACGGTTTGCCCGCCGCTAAAATAGCTTCAACACTCTCAATCTCTTGCGATAGAAGCGAAGAAACATCAGGCACTGAAAGCTCGCTGGGTTCCATACTCGGGTGAAAAATAACATTAAATCCTCGTTCCCAAGACTCCATCGGTCGGATGAAGGATTTTACCTTCGTAAGATTTGCAGATTCTATTTCCAGCTCATGACCGCAATAAAGACATTTTGATCGCGTCGGCGGATTTAGTCTCCCGCAGGCACCGCACGCGACGAGTTCGGAAGGTGCGAAAGCAATATTCTCTGACTGGATCGACGGGTCGAACACGTTGTCGTTGGGCGTTGGGGTATCAGGCTTGTTAGGCATAATCAAGAGAATATTAGCACCATCGGTTCAATAATGCTTGACCGGAAAGCTTAGTCGTTGCAAACTGTATTTAGGCAGAATTTTGATAAGTCGATAAGTGATACCGCGTTGAAAAGCAAAATTATTTTAAAAGTAAATTATATAGAAAACGATATATTTCCAATTAGTTTTATTTGATCATTATTTAGGACCGCGATTTTGCAGACAATGTAGACAACAGGCCTCAACGTCGACCCACGGAGAATTTGCCTAGATTCTCAAAGTTTGAGGTATACCATAATGCAGTTTGACACGACTACCAGTTCATCCTGGCAGTTCGGGCACCGCGGTCGTGTAGCCCTTTTTATTGACGGAAACAACCTTTTTCACGCCGCCCGATTTCACACGATAGATATTGACTACAACAAATTGTTACGTGTCCTCCTAGGGGACGGTCGGCTCTTACGCGCATTCTTTTATACAGGCGTCGATGTTGGAGCGGAACGCCAGCAAGGTTTCCTGCTATGGATGCGCCGAAATGGTTTCCGTGTCGTGCAAAAAGAACTCAAGACATTTTACGACGGTACTCGAAAAGCGAATCTTGACGTTGAGATCGCCGTCGATATGCTCAGCCTCGCCGGCCGTTACGATACCGCTGTACTTGTCTCGGGTGACGAGGATTTCGTGTACGCGATCAACGCAGTTGCCTATAAGGGTTGTCGGGTCGAGGTAGCCGGGTTTCGTTCAAATACCGCACCGCGTCTGATCGACGTCGCTGATTTCTTTATCGACTTAGGCGATATAGCCGATCTTATTCGAAAAGATATCTCACAAGGTAACGAATATGAGGTGCCGTCTTTCGTGCCGCCGGGTGGTCTTCATGATTCGATGCGGAGTAATAGCGGCAGCGGGTTTCCGCGAGTTGCAGATCCTATCGAACCGGACTATTCAGAAGACGAGAACGACGACCGAAATCAATACGACCGCCAGCGAAACGAACGATGAAACTGTTTACCGTTTTCGAAGCGAACGCTTTATTGCCGTCGATAATTCCTAAGTTAATTGAGATAAGGGAACTTTACGCGGCCTTGGGTGAATTGCGGGACGCTTCCAGAGCTGCCGCAAGTGCATCACATTTCGGCGGCGGGATGAAAGGCGGCACCGGTTATGTAAATACCTTATACCGCGTCGGTAAGTTAACGACCGAGCTTGGTGCACTTGGTATCGAATTAAAAGACTACTCCCGCGGCCTGATAGATTTCCCGTGCATGCGAAACGACCGTATCGTTTATCTGTGTTGGCAAATCGGCGACGCTGATGAGATCGAGTGGTGGCACGAGATAGACGGCGGCTTCGAGGGAAGGCAACCGCTTTGAAGCGCTTAAAGGCTTAAAATGTTTTCATAAATGCATCAACATCTTCGTAAATCGTTAAAAGTTTAATTTCCACTGCGCTTTACTGTTGACTAGTTAAAGTAACTTCTGATAATATCACCGAGTTCTCGACGATTCTTGCATAACAATTTTTGACGTCTCACCTGGAATGCTTATGAAATGCCCCGTATGCAATCGTGATCTAGCGCCGACATTGTCGATCTGCTTAACGTGCGGAGCCATGATGAATGACTCTGTCCGCGAGGAACATCAAGTAAAGGTCTCGACCTCGGGAAATTTGCCCAAGATCGAACAAAGATCTGAAGCTTTGCCGCCACCGAGGCCATTCGTAAAAGAAGTCAACCCCTACGCTGTTCCGCCGCCCGCCACAAATGTTCCGAATCCAGTGCAGCGACGAGTAGAAACAGCGGCACTATCGTCTGCAAAGACGAGCCAGACACTGGTCGATTTTCAAACTAAAAACCCCGCGATACCGGAGTGGCGTTTGCAGATGCAAAATGCAGTTCGACAACGCAAAGGCGGAGCCGCTATTGAAGCATCTCCGATCTCGGCTCAGCCCGCATCGGCAACTCCGAGAATGAGAACGAACGGAATGGCGGCGCTTAAGGTCGAGATCGATGAGCCAACTATCATTGAGAATGCCGACCCAAGGCTTAACAACGCTTTGAAACGAATCGCGGACTCAAAAACTTCATTCCATGCGGTTGAGCCCGCGAAGTCGATGCCGGCTCAACGAACGATTCAGCCAAAAAGTTTTCCGTTCGACGTTGTCGCTCCAAATGTAAACGCCGTTGCTCGGCCTGCCGAATTAAGATCTAACGCGAACGCTCCGCTGAAACCGACACTAGTCACAGCGCTCAAATTGGACACTAACAAGTTGCCCAAGCTCGAAACCATTCAGCCAAAGAAAATCGGGATGGTTGATGATCTTACCATCGATTCGGAAGTGTCGAAGCCGGTCTTCGAAAGCATCAAGAGGATATTTATCAATGCCGAAAGGCCAGAGGACGAAGACGAGATCGAATTTATCGGGGACGAGGAGATTGAAGATCTGGCTCCGTTATCGATGCGGTTTAACGCCGGACTTTTCGATCTGATAATCGGGACGGTTGTAAGTATGATCTTGCTTTCGCCCATAGCTTTGTCCGGTAGTAACTGGTTCTCTATCTCTGGACTGCTTATTTTCGCCGCTGTTTTTTCGATAGTAATGTTTGCATATCTGACAGTCAGTGTCGGGTTCTACGGCAAAACTTTAGGAATGAAGATCTTTTCACTGGAGGTCGTCGACGCTGAGGAAAATCAGTATCCAAGTCTTCAACAAGCGGCTGTTAATTCATCACTATATATAGGTTCGCTTGGTTGTTTGGGTCTCGGCTTTGTGACGATGTTCTTTAACGAAGAGAAACGGGGAGTTCACGATCTGCTGGCAGGAACCATCGTAGTCCGTCAATTTTAGAGTTCTGGTGATCGGTTATCCAAAGTCTTAAGCGCATTGCGTCTTTGGACTTTGGACATTTCGTTTTAAACTTACAAACGTGAACGATGCCGAACTTGAACAAATCAGCCAAGAAGTAACCATCGCTTTGCGTGGACGTCATTTTGGTCGCATCTTTCCCTTAACAAAGACTTCATTCGCGGTCGATTTTCACCCGCATGCATCCAGTTATCTTTTCATAGATCTGGCTCCGCGATCCCGGCGACTCTATCTCATACGGCGGCGATTGAAGGAATTAGAACGAAACGAAACCAATCCCGACCCATTCCTACTAAAATTGAAAAGCCTGCTCTCCAATGCTGAACTTACGAACGTCAGTAAGGAACGGGCGTCCGTTAAATTTGGATTTCTGACGAAGGACGAAGGATTCCTCTCGCTAGCGATCGACCTTGGCGGCAATCGACCGAATATGTTCCTGCTTGGGGAGCCAGGAATAATAATTGCCGCTCTGCACCAATGGGAAGAATCGGGACAAAAGATCGGGAATATTCATTATGCGGTTGAGGATAAAGAGGCGTTGGGCATCGCGACGGTGGCGATGCGAGATGGGCGAACTTTGTCAGAAGCTCTAGACGAGTACTACCGCCAAAAAGACGCTGAAAGCGAATTCCAACGGCTCTCTACTGCAGCCCGTAGAAAGATCAATTCCGAGATAGATAAGCAGAAGAAACTGATAAAAAATCTTACGGGCGATCTGGAAAAACATGGAGATGCCGAAAAATGGAAACGATTCGGCGACTTATTGCTTGCGAATGTTTCGACGGCGAGACGCGACGGTGAAAAGATATTTTTGACGGACTATTTCGACGAAAATGTTCCCACCATTGAGGTCGTTGGCGACGAACATAAACCTTTGAATGAGATCGCGGAATCCTACTTTCGCCGTTATACCAAGGCGAGAAATGGCGCGGCGGTCATCGCGGAGCGGATTGATAAAGTAAATAACGACCTTGCCGCGTTGGTGCTTCGGAAACAAAGGATCGAGACGGCGGTCACGGACGGTGACGACGACTATTTGAGAGGGCTAACGATAGTGAAGGCCCCGTTGATCCCAATCGGTTCGAAGAAGAAAAAAGAGGTCGATTTCAAGGGAGCGAGGCTGTTCCTTTCGTCTGATGGGTTTGAGATATTAGTCGGGAAAAAGGCAAAAGACAACGATTACCTCTCGTTCAGGGTCGCGAAATCTCTCGATCTCTGGCTCCACGCAGCGGACTATCCAGGTTCACATGTGATCATCCGCAACCCTAATCGAAAAGATATTCCGAATAAGACTTTACTTGAAGCCGCACAACTCGCCGCTTTTTACAGTAGCGGTCGTGGGCAGATAAAAGCGGCTGTGAACTATACTCCTAAGAAATTTGTTAACAAACCAAAAAGGTCGGCTCCCGGATTGGTGAGTCTAGCAAGCTTTAAGACCATACTCGTCGTGCCGCAGGTGTCGGTCGAACTCGATTCGGATTAGCCCTCGTTCATTAGTTTGTCTACCGTTTCTTTCATCTGGCCTAATACTTTTGGGCCGCCTCCAAGAAATACTCCGCGGACGTGACCTTCGCGATCGATCAGAAGACTGATCGGAATACCGCCGAACTTTGTAAACTTATAAACCTCACTCGTGAAGTCGTTACCGACGCGAAA
>JAYSZT010000298.1:0-28979 GCA_043737915.1 Acidobacteriota bacterium | reverse complement strand
CAGCCTTCCAATCGTATTGAGACGGCAATGAAATATTCACCGCCGCCTCACCCGTCGTATCCCAGAATACCCGACCTTTTCTGTTGCCCCCACGCCAGACAACAACACAATCCGTTGCAGCACGATCATCATTCTCGCTGATAAAATCGCAGTCAGTGAACCGTTCACTCATCAGCTTTTTCAGAGCCGCGTCCACTTCTGTTTCCGAAATGCTTTTTGCCGCGGCAGAAAGCGCTGATTTGAGGTCGTCTTTTCCCGAAAGCTTAAATCCAAATCGCAGGTCGCCCGAGTTATCTACTGAAACAGTAATATCACCGGGCAAGGCCTCGGCGAATGCATGCAACATCGCCTCGACTTCCTTCACGGCGGCATTCGGGTCCGCCTCGTCGAAGATCAGCATCGACGCACCGACTTCCGAAGCCGTCACGCCGTCATCGTTAAGCGAAAAGAGAAATAATCCCTTAAGGATGAGCTTCGCCTGCAACCGCTTCATGACAGGCGTTTTCGCAACGACCGTTTCGTTCAGCTTATCGAAAGCGATAAAAACATCGCGTAAAGTTTCGACAGATCGAATATTCTTTTCGACATTGTCAAAAACCTCATCTGGTGCGATCAGCGAATTGGCAGGACGTCCCATGATCCGGGCACCTGCCTCGGACGCAAATCCAAGCAATGCGAATTCGTGCAAATACAACCTGACGAAGGGAGCGATCTCCATGATCGACGGATGCAAGGGATAGAGCGAAGAAAAACGCTGCTCACTCCAACCGAACCCCGGCACGACTTCCCTGTAATATTCGTATATTTCACGGAGAACGGGCCGCATCCGCGGATATTTGGGAAAGATATGCGTGTCGACGATCTTGTAAAGATGTTCCTGATCGAGATAATCGATCGCGAAGCTCTTTGTGATAGCGGAGTTCGCTCCGTCAGCTCCGGCGATATCGTCGTCAAGAGCGATCCCGACAAATGCACCAATTGCCTTCGCGGTTTCAGCGATCTCACCAAGTATCGCTCCATCGTCCCGCGAAACTCGTTCAGAACGTTCGAAAGCAGTATCAATAAGTAGAATCAGCGGCACTTCACCGGAGCTCGATGCCGCCTGCTTGAGCAGATCTTGCAGCGAATCGCTCAGATTTCCTGGTTCGATACCGACGATCGGGCTGATCGCGTATTTTAACTCTTCAAGAAGAGTCTGGTGCATTCCGCGGCGGATGAAAGCCACCGGAAACTGCCGCCTTCCTAAACTGTGAGCAGTCGAACCGACAAGTGGATCAGTTATTCGCGCCCGTAATTCAGGTTGAGAAAGCAATGCACCGAGCGTAGCAAGAAAATGACTCTTTCCGACCCCGCGAAAACCTGCAAGAGCATTAGCCGCCCCGACCCCGGCAGAAACACCTCCGATGCGGCTCAGCCATTTCGACATCATATCCGCTGTGACGTCCGTGAAATGGTATCCGGAAACCGTTTGCACAGGATCAACGCCAAAGTTCACGAGACTCCCGTGGGAGCGAACTTCGACAATATCCTTTACTTTTTCCTCAATGCGTTTCATCCGGTTACAAAGGCAAATTCGTGCGGCCAACAACGGAGTAGCTTAAAATATAGATTCTAGGCCTCAGTATAGAGCCGACCTGACCAATATTTTAACAAGTTTTATCGGTAAATAAAATATATTTTGTGTGATTCTTAGGTTCCAAATTTATTTAGAATTCGAGATCACATTTCACAACTTGTCGGCGATTTACTGCATCATAGAAGTGTTGAGTTTTAGTTGCGTTTGAGAATACTATTAAATGGTAGAAGTTGTTTGTCTCTGAGGCGGAATATGAAAAAAGATTTGGGTCGTAAGGTCGGCGCTCTCGCCGTTATTTCGAGTTTCTGGCTAACGTCTTTTTCAACGCTCCCGCTGAGCGTTTTTGCTCAAGATGGAGCTATTGATAAAGACTCGGCAAAACAGGAAAAAACAAGCAAGGATGGGAATGACGATAAAAAGAAGGCTAAGCCGTCTGCCACTCCATCTGCCGCTGGGGCGCTTTCGCCTAAGGAAGATCCATCGCAGATAGGTAAGCGAAAGATAAATAACGGTTCCGACAAATTTTTTGGTTGGCTGGGCGGGTCGCAGGAAAAAGAAATGGCTGTCGGCCGTCAACTTTCATTAGAGGTCGAACAGCAGTCGAAACTCGTCGAGGATCCGATGATCACGGAATACATCAACCGCGTCGGACAAAACATCGTTCTCCATTCTGATGCCAAGGTGCCGTTCACTATCAAGGTCATCGATAGCGATGAGGTCAATGCGTTCGCTCTGCCTGGCGGCTTCTTTTACGTCAATCGAGGATTGATCCTCGCGGCTGACAACGAAGCAGAGCTTGCCGGAGTGATGGCTCACGAGATCGCCCACGTTTGTGCCCGCCACGCGATGGAAAACCAAGGCAAAGGTAGTTTCATAAACTATGCGGCTCTCGCGGGTATGATCTTCGGTGGACCGATCGTAAGCGGAGTTCTCCAAAATGGCGGCGGCATTCTTGCTGGGCTCGCGTCACTTAAATTCTCCCGTGGTGCCGAGCTTGAGGCCGATAACCTTGGCGTTCAATATCTTTACGCTTCCGGCTATGATCCGCTGGCAATGTCGACTATGTTCGAAAAGCTGGCTTCGCAAAACAAAAAGAAGCCTGGTTCTCTCGCAAAGCTTTTTTCAACTCATCCTCAATCGTTGGACCGACGCGATGACAGTCTTCAACTCGTCGCCCGCTTCCCTGAACGTGAAGAATACGTGATGAGCACCTCCGAATTCCAACGCGTTAAAGCTCATTTAATGAAGCTGACGAATGCAAAAGCAAATATTAAGGGCGATTTTGATGAGGCCGGTGATGCTAAGCCGACGCTCAAGAAACGTCAGCCCGACGCGATCGATCCGGCAGATGCGAACACACCGGACACCGGATCAAGCTCATCCGACGGCCCACCAAAGCTAAAGAAACGCGGCGAAGAACCGGCAACTCCTCAGCCAACGCCCTCTCCAGAAAAGTAGACGAGTCATAAATAGAGCAAAACGCCGTGAAGAATCTCGTCGGAGATTTTTCACGGCGTTCTATTTCAAGAAAGTGTAAGCCAAATCTCAGTTGATCTTCGGGATTCCCGCAAGAACCATAAACTAATTACGGATAGTCTTCATTCTAAAGCACCACACGTGTTTATTTTGACCGATCGACGGAAAACGACGAATAATAAAAAAGAGCCGCGAGGCTCTTAATATCTCAAAATTGTCGAACGCTTCTAAACGTCATTGAATAGATCTTCTTTCCCGAGCAACTTTCTGGCCCGGGCGATTGCCGCATTCATATCAGCCGGCCGTTTGGCACTTTTATACGTTTGGACGATCTTTGTGAAGACTAGAAGTGCGAAGTCTTTTTCGTCCGAACTAACGAGAATCGCTTTGTTCAAGATACCACGGGTTACGAGAGCCTTTTCATATGCTTCGACCGCATTCGCGACGTTCCCTGCCTCAGACAATATGTCCCCAACGGCGACTTCGAGTACTGCTTTCCCGATCGTATCGGTCGCGGTCAGGGCTTCAGCCTTTTGGGATAACCCGAGAATTCCGTCTTCGACCTTTCCCGCCTTAGCCTGAACCCGGCCAAGAAGGATCGCGAGAACAAGATTATTCGGCGTTGAATAGGCCGCCTGTTGTAAAGATTGAATTGCGATCGCCGATGATTTCGAATCGGCAGTGACTATTGCCTGCCGTAAAAGTTCGAGTGCTAATTCGTTGTCGGGTGCGTCGGCTATCACCAAACTCAAAACCTCGACCGCCTCGCTCATCTTGTTTGCCTCAACAAGAGCAGCTCCGAGCTTTATTGAGGCGGCTTCAGGAGCGAGACTCTCGTTTCGCCCCATCACATTCTTGTAAAAGCCGATCTCGATCGGTTGAGCGGACGCCAACCATTTTTTCAGTGCACTTATCCGTTCATCAGCCATCTTATTTTGCTGATAAAGCGCCGCCAGAAATGCCCACCCCTCGGCGTTTCTCGAATCGATCCGCACAACCTCTTGCCATTCAGCGATCGCGATCCGGCCGAATGGTGGATCGAATTTAGCTTCATTCAATCCGCTTCGAAGAGTGTTGAGTCGAGCAAGAATGCGATGACCGCCGATATTGTCTTTGTCGATCTTCACCGCCTTTTCGGCAAGTTCAAGTCCGAGAGGGATGTCACCCGGCGGAACCGCAACAGAAAGCTCAGCGATTGCGGTGTACGCCTCAGCAAGCGTCGGATCGAATTCGATGGCTCGATAAAAGGCCGCCTTTGCCAGATTAGCGTTCGTGAGCAAAATCGACTGCGAACGAGTACGCCCGCAAATCCACGCGTATCGCTGCCCCTCAAGCATCGCCGCAAATGCTAACTGCCGCTTCTCCGGCGAATCGTTGCTAATTAGCTGCGTAGATCGAACCGGGGTTGCAGGCGTCGCGGACGGAGCGGCAGGCGACTGGGCAACTAAGGTCGACCCGGTCAGTCCAACCACGAGTATGGCAAGTATGGTTGTTCGCATCTACTATTTTTCCGGCGGAGTCTGAGTGGTTGTACTTCTCGCCGCTTTAGGCTGAGGAGCCTTTTGCGAAATGATAGTGGTCAAAGCCTGCGGAATCTGGTTGACAAGAATGTCGCCTTGATTCTCGATGATCTGATCGATCAACTCAAATCGTTCCTTGTCGAAATCCTTTGTCATCAAAACACCATCCTTATCAATGGTCATCGGATAAATACCAAAAAACTGATTCTTGAAGTTCGAAAAGAAAGAAACATCGTCCGGCGGCAAAATGCTCGCTCGGTTTGGATTCGCCGGGGGTATGGTCGCACCGATCAATTCGAGCTGCTCCTTCGATTTGGCGACAAAATCACTGTTCGGATAGTCAGCAACGAGACGTTGGAAATAGCGTGCAGCCTGATCCGTCTCCTCTTCGATCTGATAGGTAACCGCTATTTTGAAGAGAACCTCGTCCATAAACTTAAAGTTCGGATATTTGTCGAGGATCTCACGAAAACGGGACTGCGAACCCTTCAGGCCGCCCTTCTTCTGGTCAACAGCGAGAGTGTAATAATAGTTCGCGATCAAAAGATTATGAAGCCCTAGATTGTCCTGAACCTCGTTGAGCCGGGTTTCTGCTGCACTTTTAAGAATGGTATTCGGATATTGCTGCAACAAAGCTTTCAGTCTCGTTTCAGCACGTTTAGCCTTCGTCGCGTCGCGGTCGGGTAACCCGATCTGCCGCATTTCGGATTCAGCGATCTTTAACACGACTCGGTCCGCAAGCGGATGGGTCGGAAAAAACGTCAACCAATCCTGATAAGCAGCAACTGCTTGGATCAACGCTCCGCCCGAGCCTTCAATAAAGAACGAATCGGCAACAGCCAGTTTCGACATAGGGAGATACGGCGAATCAGGATAAGTTGTAACGATCGTCTGGAACAAAAGTCGGCCAACGTCGAAGTTTCGCTTTCGAACCTCTCGCGTTGCTACGACAAACAACTCACGATCACGTCCTGGCGTAATCGAGCCGATAAGTTCTTCGTATTCATCATTTCCACCACCACCAAAAATGCCGAGAAATTTCTTCTTCTTTTTTACTTCTCGCGCCTTTCCAACGCTTGAGTCAGGGTTTGCCCTGGCGGTGGCAGTTTCGAGTTGGATCTTATCCACGCGGCCTTGGAGATCGGCTACCGCTTGCTCGAGCGTATCGACCTCTGTTCGCTCGTGTTTTTCACCACGATCGACCTTGCCCCGAAGACTATTAACCTCCGAGGCTAATCTTGATGCATCTTTTTCCAGACTAAGCGTCCGGCCAAGCGGCGATTCGAGATTATCCTTGTCGTCTTTCTTGGACTTGTCAGCCTTGTTTTCTTCTCTTAATACTGTCGCGGCACTATTCAGCGAACGCTTCATCGTAGTGAGCTTACTACTCATTACCTCAAGACGCTGCAATTCGGTACCATCAGCCGGTTTAGCCTGACCTAAAGCAAAATTCGCCATACCAAGCACGGCAAACAGATAAAAGACAACAACGCTATTTAGTTTTTTAGACATAAATCACCACTAATATTAAACCCAATCCGTCGCTTTATCGATAAGTTCACGAACAGCAACAGTTGGTTGCCCGCCGCCAAAAACGGCTGATCCCGCAACAATGATCTCCGCACCCGCACCAACGATCTCATGGATGTTCGAAGCGTCAATGCCGCCGTCGATCTCGATCTTCGTCGCGAGGCCGCGATCCTCGATCGATTGTTTGAGGCGTCTAACCTTATCAAGCACAGTCGGAATAAACTTCTGACCACCAAAGCCCGGGTTTACCGACATCACTAAAATAAAATCAGCGAATGGCAAGGCTTCGTCCAATGAATTCAATGGCGTCGCCGGGTTTATCGCGATACCGCACTTTGCCCCAGCTTCGCGAATCGACGCAAGCGTGCGGTGCAAATGAGCGTCGGCCTCGACATGAACCGAAACCATGTTCGCACCCGCCTTTGCGAACTCCGCCGCGTAACGCCCGGGTTCCTCGATCATCAGGTGCGTGTCGATCGTCATTTCGGTGACGGCTCTGATCGACCTGACCACAGGCAAACCGATCGTGATGTTAGGCACAAACCGCCCATCCATCACATCAACGTGGAGAACGTTTGCACCGCCTTCCTCGACCGCTTTGATCTCTTCACCCAAACGAGTGAAATCAGCCGAGAGTATTGACGGGGCGATCTCAAACATAGCGAATTTTTCTCTTTGTTTTGTTACAGTTTCCACAAATTTCGTTGCTTGCACCGTTACGGACGCGTTGTCACACGGGGCCTTGAATCACCTGAGTTCGGTTTAGCCACCGGTTTAGGTGTCGTAGCTCCGCCGGGCTTATTTACCACGGGTGATATCGTGTTCTTGTTGCCTTTGTCAGTCGAATTACTTGTACCTGGATCCTTCTTATTCGAATTACCATCGTTGTCACTCGAATTTGAATTTGAATTTGAATTGTCAACGTTCGTGTCTCGCGAGGTGTCAGCTTTTTTACGAGCTACGTTAGCGTTCGCCTTTGGTTTTTTAGGCTTGTCCGAGATCATCTCTTCGATCTTGTCGGAGTCGTCCTCGTCAACCTTTTTGATCGTCTGCGGAGCTTCTTCACCATTGATCGGCGGTTTGCTCGTCACAACGAGTATAAGCTGGCCGGTTTTTACCGTTTCGCCCTGCTTAGGAAGCTGTTCAATTATTGTGTTCGGAGGATCGTTCGTCACTCGGTCGGCACGTTTTTTGATTTTTAGCCCCAACGCCGCAAGTTCGGCCTCGCTTTCAGCAAATCCCTTGCCGGTGATTTCCGGCACTTTGATCTCAGTTCCCTGCAACGACATGTAGACAACACCCGCCATGCCAAACAGGAAGACAACAAGGAGTACGCCGACCGCAAGCAATTTTCCTATCGCCGAAATACCAGTGTTAACAACGCTCATCTTTGAGATCTCCAAAAATCAAAAACTAAACTTTATCACTTTTTCAGGTCAATCGTAATGTGCCAGCCACGTGAATTCACTGTTTTTGGAACGCCGCTATAAAAAAGCCGTCCATGTTATCTCGATATGGGAAAGTGCGGGCGTATCCGTCAGAACAAATAAATCGCTCCGCAACTGACGGGTTTACGGCTGTAAAACCTTCGGTTGATCGCATAAACTCGCGACAAACGCCTTCATTTTCCTCGCCCTCAAGCGAACAGGTCGAATAGACCAAAGTACCGCCGCTTTTCACCACTTTGGATGCATTTTTTAGTATTCTGAGTTGTTTTCCGGGAAACTCGATAATATCGGAAGGTTTCAGGTGGTATCGTATCTCAGGATTGTGTCTGATAGTTCCGGTTCCGGAGCAAGGTGCGTCAACGAGAACCGAATCAAAAGATCTCTCTGAGAACGGAAGGTCGACTGAGGCGTCATATTGAACAAGGTTAACGTCTCTTACGCCCTGATCGGCACAATTTTGCTTGAGAAAGGAAATTCGTCGCGTCGAAATGTCTCCTGCAACGAAATCATTCGGCTGAAACTTCGCGTTAACGGCGATCGCAGTTGTTTTACTTCCAGGCGAAGCACAAACATCCAATAATCTCTCTCTTTCACCAGTTGGGATCGAAGCTGCAATCATTTGAGAGCCTTCGTCCTGAAAATAGATCTCGTGTTTTTTCTCCAGTTCACGCAATTCCGGCGTGATCCGGTCCGCGAAAAAGCAGCCCTCCACAAGTTCCGAAGGATGGATCTCCGCCGGATCAAAGGCGATATCATCGTTTATTTTCGTTCTGCGGAATGCGACCTGTGGAACCGAATTATTCCCATCAGCGATCGCAAACGCCTCGTCGGTTCCAAACTGGGCTATCCAACGATCAATGAGCCAGCGTGGATGTGAAGTTTCGACCGTTATTTTTTCGATCTGGTCTTTGTATCTAAGTGCAGGTTCCTCGCGGGTTACGCGGCGAAGGATCGCATTGACCATACCGCTTGCGGACCTTTTTTTCGATTGCTTGACCAGTTCTACGCTTTCGTTAATAGCCGAATAGTCCGGTACGCGGTCGAGAAATAATAGCTGGTAAAGGCCGAGCCGTAGTGAAATAAGGACGGGAATATCGATCTTTTTCGGTTTCGAGAACAGTTCAATAACCCGGTCTAGATACATCTGACGCCTCAAGGTACCAAGCGTCAATTCGTGACAAAGAGCCTTATCCTTATCAGAAAGAGCCTCCTCATAAACCGGTAGTAGATTTGATGAGAAAGCTCCTTCGGTCTCGATCTGTTCGAGGATTTGAAATGCCGCAAGGCGAGAAGGTGAGATTTTCATGAAGTTAAGTCCTTCTCTTTGTGGCGCTGAGAATAATCGGGACCAACCCCCTGTTTAAGATCAGACGTTAGCGTTCGTCGTTCATCGAAAACAAAGCATTCTCCCTCCCAAAGTGTCTGGTCTACAGGAGTTTCCTCAATATATTTCAGAATGCCGCCCTCGAGTTGATAGACCTCCTCAAAACCGAGACCTTTCATGTAAGGAGCAAACTTCTCGCAGCGAATTCCTCCCGTACAAAACATCGCGATCCGTTTGTGTTTCTCGGGATCGAGATTTTCCCTAACAAACGTAGGTAGATCACTGAATTTCTCAGTTCCGGGATTTATCGCTCCACGAAATGTCCCATTCTTGAATTCGTAGTCGTTCCGGGTGTCGAGAATTACTGTTTCAGGATCGTTAATTATTGCGTTCCAATTCGATGGCACGACGTGAGTGCCTTTTCCCTTTGAAATATCGACCGATTGCTTGAGGGTCACTATCTCCGGCTTGATTTTAACGTCGATCTTGCGAAGCGGTCGATTGTCGTGAAATGAGACCTTCGGCTTCAGTCGAGTATCTAAAAGTTCTTCTATCAAGGGCAAAAAAGAATCTATTTCTTCCTGTGTCCCGCAAACGCTCGCGTTGAAGCCTTCATTAGCCAAAATTATTGTGCCGCGAACGCCGGTCGCCGACAACAATTCTTTGAGGCTGAGCTTAATCAACTCAAGATCTCCGACGGTTGTCATTTCCTTGAACTCGTAGAAGTTTATGATCTGATATTGAGGCAGTGCTTCCATTCTTAATTCGTCCCTAACTTCATCCCGACCTTTGGCTGGACACCATTGTTAAAATCTCGGACATCCATCCGCCGTTTGCCCTCAGGTTGTAATTCTAGCACCGAGAGCGTCGTTCCATCACCGCAACTAATGTAGAGAGAATCGCCCTTTGCAGTTACTATTGTTCCGGGCTCGGACGATTTTATAGCTTCAGCGTCAGTAATTTCAGCGGCTTTCCAAATCGTCAGTCGTGACGCGGTGTATGTGGAAAAACTTGTAGGGAACGGCTGAAATCCACGTACACGGGCAGAGATCTGCCCTGCTGACAAATTCCAGTTGATCAACCCGTCTTCTTTCTTCATGATCGGAGCAAAGGTTGCGTCCGAATGTTCTTGTGCCTCAGGAATTAGTGAATCAAATCTGACCAGCGTCTCCGACAGAGTGTCGGCTCCTAAGATCGCCAGACGATCCATCAATTCGACCGAGTTCTCGTTAACACCGATCTCTATCGCCCTTTGGATGAAAATGTCGCCGGTATCAAGCCCAACGTCCATTCTCATCGTTGTAACGCCGGTGTAGCGTTCACCATTAATGATCGCCCAATTGACCGGTGCCGCTCCGCGATATTTCGGAAGCAACGAAAAATGAACATTGACCGCTCCGTGTTTGAACGCAGTCAGGTAAGTTTCCGGTAAGATTCGTCCGTAAGCAACAACGACCGCGAGGTCAGCTCCGTGAGAGTGAAACAGCTCTATCGCTTCAAGCGTTTTGATCTTGGTTGGTTGATAAATGGGTAAGTCTCGCTCGATCGCGAATGCCTTTACCGACGAGAATGTGATCTTATTGCCTCGACCCGAGGGACGGTCTGGCTGGGTGTAAACCGCAACGACTTCGTGCCCGTCACCAACGATTCTTTCTAATGACGGAACGGCTGCCTGCGGCGTTCCCATAAAAACTATCTTCATTTTCGGCCTAGTCTCATCGCATCCGCCATTACGTAAAATATCAAATTCTGCTCCATCGAACCGCGAAAAAGATGGGCATTCGGCCCGATCGCGAAGATCGCGACATCTTCAGCGGCGTGAGTTTCTGCACTCATAGGTATGTTTGCCTCTTGTAAGTAGTCAGGCTTAGTCACCATTTCATCTGTCAGTTTCGGCCGTTCCGCGCCTCGAGCTCCCAAGCCGTTCGCGTAACCCAACGTAGTGTACGGCTGTTTATTTCGGTCGGTTTTTGGATTGTCTTCAACCATGCCATTTTCATCGACTTCACGGACCAAACCGAGAATATTGTTACCACGGGCCGGATAACCCTGAATAAAGAATGTGTGGCTGTGATCGGCAGTCACGATAATTAGCGTATCGCCGAGGTTAACCTTCTTAACCGCCGCTCTGACAGCATCGGAAAGTGCGACCGTATCACCGAGCGCACGAAATGCATTTCCGTTGTGGTGGGCATGATCGATCCGTCCGGCCTCGACCATCAAGAAATAGCCTTTTTTATTCTGCGACAAAACATCGATTCCCTTGGTAGTGAGATCGGCAAGCGATGGCTCACCGGCGGGGTCGTTAGGACGGTCGTTCTCAAACTTCATATGCGACGGCTCAAAAAGACCGAAAAGGTGCCTTGTCTTTTTAGTGTCAATGGCGTCGAACTGTTGCTTATTCCATACGTAGTTCGAGTCTTTATGTTTGGATTGCCATTCCTTGGTCAGGTCACGCCCATCAAGCCTTTCTCCGCTCAAATTAGGGTATTCCGGATCCGCAGTTCCCTTCGGTAGAAACTTACTACGGCCGCCGCCGAGGGCAACCTCCAATCCATCGCCGTAGGGAAAATCAATCAGCTGACTAGCGATATCTTTAGTTTTCGCTTCGTAAGCATCCTTTCGGCGATTGAAAATATCAGCATCTGACTCCCAGTCGCGGTCTGCCGAATGGGCGAAGCAAGCAGCCGGTGTGGCGTGAGTTAGCCTGGCGGTCGAAATGATACCGGTCGATCTTCCGGCTTCTTCAGCATATTCGAGCAATGTCTTCGTCTCGTTGCCGGCAACTGTCTTAAAGTTGGCGTGCTGGACGTTTTGATTGACCGAAATAACTCCTTCGTCGGTCTTAATTCCGGAGATTATGGCACTCATCGTTGGTGCGGAATCCGATGTCTGTTGATTAGCACTGTATGTTTTGGACAATGCGGAATATGGAAATTCTTCGAAACTAAGCCGATTCTCCTCACCACTTTCCCCGCGACGCTGGCCCTCGAATATCCGTGCGGCAGTCAGTGTCGAAATTCCCATTCCATCACCGATGAACAAGATCACGTTTTTCGCTTTCCCGGAGCGATTCTTGACACGTTTCGCTAGATCGACGGCGTTCCAACCGCCGGTGCGCCAGGTTTCTGGAGTTTCCTGCCGCTTTGTCGGGAACGACGTTTGAGCGGACAAAGCGAGCGTCGGAATAAGCAGGCACGCAGCGAGAAGAATTGCGGATGACTTTTGTAAAAAATTAGACATAGTTTCAAATAAAAAGTGTTAAGTCTTTTTAAGAACTTAACACCTTCAAAGACAGATGAAAAAAAGGTCGGTTTGCGTCGTTACTTTTACTTAATATCCGCAGTGATAATTCGAGCCTTCGAAAACTCGCGTCCACTTGCCGCCACTTCGTTTGTACGCATTAAACCCTGAGCCTTCGAAGGACTCAACATAAGTAAATATCTCGCCTGTGCCATCGTTGTCGTAATCAAGAGTGTCCAATAGCAATTCGTGATAAACCCCTTCGTCCAACGCTGAGATCTCGCCGCTCATGACATCATCCTGACTGATCTTACGATAATCAATGAAATTCAGGGCATACTCCCCACCTTCTGATTTATCAGCAATAAAGAAGAGCAATCCTCGCGTCAACTTATCGATATTTGTCCAGTAAGTTCCGACGAACTCTGCTGTACCGTCATTATCGACATCTAACGCAGTTAGGTTGTGGTATTTCAAAGCTGAAGGGGCAAGTTTCTGCTTGGCGAATTCACTTTTAACAAGAGCTTCGATCTCGCCACGTTCCTCGACAGTTGGCTTTCTGCGATAAGCGGCGGACTTGTTTGTGATCGGAATATTGGTGGCGAGTGCCATCACGAAACCTTTCAGCGGCGTTTTCGCAACTTTTGAGGTGACGGTTCCCATGTTTCGTGAGCATTCAGCCGTCGCGTCCGAACTTTTAACCGTCGCCGAACCACCGTCCGAGCCGCCAAATACTAACCGGTACACGGTGCCGGGTTTGTAGTTGGCCTTATTAAAAGCCACTACAAGCTTTTGGTCGTCTCCGCCGTCGACCGGTTTAGTAAGAGCTCCTTTGTTCACATTCGCGAATGGCTCTAGGGTTTTACCATCATTAAGGACTGCGAATATTATCGGCTTTGCCGTTTTTGGCTTACGTTTTGGCTTTTGAGCGTACGACGTCAGAGCCAATAGACAAAGGCTCAACGCTATAAAAACGACTGATTGAACTCGGATTGATCTCATATTTTCTTAAAGATCGAACTAGATCTTTTGGGCAACTGATTTTCCCTGCATGAACTGCACTAAATATTCACGGCCTCCGGCCTTAGAATCCGTTCCGCTCATATTAAAACCACCAAACGGATGAACACCGACGAGTGCACCGGTACATTTACGGTTTAGGTAAAGGTTGCCGACGTGAAAATCGCGTCGTGCCTGTTCGAGACGTTCTTGTGATGCAGAAAACACGGCTCCCGTTAGCCCGAATTCGGTATCATTCGCAATTTCTATCGCATGATCGAAATCCCTTGCTTTAATAACAGCGAGGACAGGTGCGAATATTTCCTCTTGCTCGATCGTCGCTCTGGGAAGAACATTACCGATCACCGTGGGCTCGATGAAATAGCCTTCCGAATCATCACCTTTGCCGCCGGTCAACAGTTCTCCGCCATCCGCGACTCCTTTTTCGATGTATCCCAAGGTTTTGTCGAATGAACGCTTGTTGATAACCGCTGCGACATTTGTCGCTAAGTCGGTCGGTTGTCCAACTTTGAGCATTCGCGTTAACTCAACGACCTTAACCATTAATTCGTCGTAAACCTTTTCGTCAACGATAAGACGCGAACAAGCCGAGCACTTCTGCCCTTGAAAGCCGAATGCAGCCGCAACTGCACCGCTCGCCGCCGCGTCCAGATCGGCGTCATCGGCAACGATTATCGCATCCTTACCGCCCATCTCAGCGATAACGCGTTTGATCCAGATCTGCCCGTCACGCGCTTTCGCGGCCTCCTCATTAATATGAAGCCCGACGCCTTTCGATCCGGTGAACGAAATAAATCGCGTCTTCGGATGCGTGACCATCGTCTCGCCGGTCGCGGCACTTCCGCTGATGAAATTCACAACGCCATTAGGAAGCCCGACTTCCTCGACGATCTCCATAAACTTCGCCGCGATCACCGGTGAGTCCGACGAAGGCTTTAGAACGACGGTATTTCCGGTGACAACTGCCGCCAGTGTCATTCCGGCCATGATCGCGAGCGGAAAGTTCCACGGCGGGATAACTGCTGCAACGCCAAGCGGCACATAACTGAAGCGATTGTCTTCGCCCGGATTCGGAACGATAGGTTGATCGACGCCCCAACGGAGCATTTCGCGGCCGTAATAGTCACAAAAATCTATCGCCTCCGCCGTGTCACCGTCCGCCTCTGCCCAGGTCTTCGCGACCTCGAATACCATCCACGCAGACAATTCGTGCTTTCGTCGGCGCATCACGTCGGCAATCTTGAAAAGATACTCGGCCCGCTCTTCAAACGGAACGTTTCGCCAGGTCTTGAATGCTTCGGTCGCCGAGGCGATCGCTTTTTCAACCAGCGAAGTGTCGGTGTCGCCCTCTGAAAAAACTCCGACCACTTGTTTACGGTTGGCTGGATTGATGCTTTCGAATTTACTTTCAAGTGCGATCTTTTCGCCGTTGATGATGATCGGGTATTCACGACCGAGTTCGCCCCGGACCTTCTCGAGTGCGGCTTCCATCGCTGCCGCGTTCTCAGCATTGGAATAGTCGGTGAACGGTTCGTTCTTAAATGCGTCTGTGCTTCGTTGTGTTTGCATAACTTGTGCCTATCTTTCGCGCTGCCGATCGAGTTCGTGGAGTTCCCATTCGTCGAGCAATTCAGGTCGTTCGGGCTTTTCTTCGCTTTGCCAGCCGAGGACGAATCGCGGTTCCTGCGTGTCGTTGCCGTGCTTAATGTAACTCAAAATAAGTACCCATCCCTTTTTGAGATAAAGGTTGAGTTCTCGAATCGAACGGACCTCGGTCGTCAATTTTGTTTCTTCCAGAGCCATTTTATCTCCACTCCCCGGTTTTTTGCATTCTCCTTATCTTACGCTTTGCCAGTTCACGTTTCAATACCGTCATTCGGTCGAGGAAAACGATCCCGTCGCAGTGATCCGTCTCGTGCAAAATGCACCGGGCCGCAAGTCCCTCGACGTCGATCTCGAAATGTTCGCCATTTACATCCTGAGCCCGAGCGATAACCCGCATCTCGCGTTGAACGACCTGATACAAACCGGGAAACGACAAACAGCCCTCATCGCCGACCTGTTCGCCTTCGACGGTGATGATCTGCGGATTGATCATCACAACCTTCACGTGCTCGCGTTCGTCATTCTCGGGAATGTCCATCACGAACATCCGTTTCGAACGCCCAACCTGCGGTGCCGCCAACCCAACGCCGCCAGCCTTGTCCATCGTCGCAAACATATCCGCCGACAATTTCTCGAGCGGTGCACCGAACTCCCCGTCCACAAAAGGTTTCCCGACCGTCAACAAAACCGGATCAGGATAATGAACTATCTCAAGTACTGCCATAGTTAAAAAGTGAACCTCAACTATACAACAAGACGGCAAAAGACGAGAAGAAGCGGTGTATTTGTCAGAAGCTCAATAGAAACGAGCCAGCCGGAACGAGACACTTCGACGTTTATCAGAAAAAGGCTGGTCTAAAAATAGTTTCCGCCATCTAAATAAGTTGACGGGCGGCGGCGGGTCGGTTTATTTTCGTCAGATGTCGGTCTATTTTGGTCTCCGGTCGGATTGTTTTAATTACAGGTCAGTCCTCGTTGCTAGCATCCCAGTTCACTTCACTACAGACCGCGTCCAATCGCAGAGAGCTTTCTTTTCTGAATCGGTCAGGATCGCGTCGCGGTGGATCCAAGTGTAGGACGGTAACGGCATTTCGCCGGTTTCGACCTGTTCGCAGATCTCCTCGAGCTTTTTCTCGCGTCGGTTGGCGTCGTACGTTGCGAACTTGCTCAGATTCAGTTTGCGTTTGCCTTCGTCGATGTGATCCTGAAGCAACCAACCGGCGGGCTGGACGTAGGCGTACCACGGATAGATAGTTTTGTGCGTGTGGCAATCGTTACAGGCTTTGCCGAGGATCAACGTGACGTCCGGCGATACGCTCATCACCGCCTCAAGCGTTTCCGCCTGCACGATCGGCGGATTCGTCTTATCGATCTGAAAAAACTGGATCGCTACAAACCCGACGGCGACCACCAACAGAATGACCTTCAAAATCCTCTTCATTCGTTTATTGTATTACTACTTTCCAGTCAGAACCATCTGCGGTAACGGGTGGTTGAGCGTTAAACTAAAAATTGTTAGTTAACACAAATACACTGATCCGCACATGCGATTGAGCTATACTTAAACCACCCGCTGCCGCAGGTGGTTCTGACTATGCTGAGACCGACCGTTCTAGCCATTCCTTTCTTCGCACTCCTCATTGCAGTTGAGGCTTTGTGGGCGTTTCGCAAGCGATCGAGCGATTACGCGGACAGAAAAGATACGTGGACGAACATCTTTCTTGGCTTTATGAGCGTCGTCTTCGGAGCGTTTTTTGGTTTCTTGACCGGTTGGATCTATCTGGTGACTTACGAACTCGCTCCGTTCAAATTCCCTGCCGACGCGTGGTGGACGTGGGCACTTTTATTCTTCGTCGACGACCTAGCGTATTACGTATTTCATCGCGTCAGCCACGAAATGCGTCTGTTTTGGAATTTCCACGTCGTACACCATTCTAGCGAACACTACAATCTAAGCGTCGCCGTACGCCAAAGTTGGTTCGGCGGATCTCTGCACTGGATATTTTACGCACCGCTGATGCTGATCGGTTTTGCACCGTGGATGTTTGCATTGATGCACGGATTTAATCTGATCTATCAGTTCTGGATACACACAAAGCTCATCGACAAGTTTCCGGCTTGGTTCGAGTTCATATTCAACACACCCTCGCATCACCGAGTCCATCACGGCGTTAACGAATCGTACATCGATAAGAATTACGGCGGTGTAACTATTATCTGGGACCGAATGTTCGGCACCTTCGTTGTCGAAACCGAAACCCCGCGATACGGCATCATTAAACCCATCGAAGGTTACAATCCACTGTGGATAAACACGCACGCCTGGGTCGAGATGTTCACGGAGATCTGTTCGCGCCGCACGTTGGCTGAAAAGCTACGATGTGTATTCGCATCTCCCAATATGGAAGTTCGCCCTTAGGTATCCTGGCTTGTTTCGCGGGTTCGAAGTATAGTTAAGCTGATGAGTGAAAGAAAGATCAGAGTTTTGGTGGCAAAACCGGGCCTCGACGGGCATGACCGCGGGGCGAAGGTGATTGCGCGCGCTTTGCGTGATGCCGGTATGGAGGTTATCTATACGGGCCTCAGGCAGACGCCTGAGATGATCGCCTCAGCGGCACTTCAAGAGGATGTTGACGCCGTCGGCATTTCGATCCTCAGCGGTGCACACAACACGCTTTGCCCTCGTATCGTAGACCTCATGCGTGCGAATGGTATGGACGACACTCTGATTTTAGTCGGTGGCATCGTTCCGCAGGAGGACATTGTAAAATTGAAGTCCAACGGCGTTTCCGAGGTATTTCTGCCCGGCACATCGACCGAGGACATTGTTAAATTTATTAACGCGAACGTTCGCACAATATAGCCCTAAGACGAAAAGCAAGGAATAAACACATGAAAAGAATAATCACATCTGCATTGGTCGCAATTTTTGCGATCTCGACCGCAACAGTTGCATCAGCCGGATCGGCTCCTGCGACAACACCTCAGGACATGGTAAGTGTGGTCAAAAAAGTCAGCCACAAAACAAAACGCGGCACCCAGACCGTTTACACCCGCACCAAACGTGGCGGAAAATACGTTTACCGAAAGGGCAAGCAAGGCACCAAATGGACCTATCGCAAGGTAAAACGCGGCGGCAAATGGGTGTACGTCAAGACTCGCAACGTGATCGTCGGCAAACCGAGACGCGTTAGCTAAACAATTCCAGAACTTTTTGCGAAGAGCGGTCACAACGGCCGCTCTTTTTTTGCGCCGATAGTTTGCGCTAAATTAGCGATTGCACTGATAATTACAGTATGAAACAAACCGTAAGAGTTGCCGGTGGACAGGGATTCTGGGGCGATCTTCTCACCGCACCGATCGATCAGGTTCGCAAAGGCCCGATCGATTATCTAATGCTCGATTACCTCGCCGAGGTCACGATGTCGATCCTCCAAAAGCAAAAGAACCGCGACCCGAAAGCCGGTTACGCGAAAGATTTCGTTACGCTGATGCGCGAGATATTGCCGGATTGCGTGGAGAAAAATATCAAAGTTCTCTCAAACGCCGGCGGCGTCAATGTCGAAGGCTGTGCCGAAGAAATTCGCGACGCAGGGCGCGAACTCGGCCTGCACGGAAAAGTAAAGATCGGTGTCGTCACGGGTGACGACGTTCTCGACAAACTCGACGGTTGGATCGCCGACGGCGTTGAGATCAATTCAATGGACGACGGCACGCCGCTCACCGCCATCCGCGACAAAGTCCAGTCTGCAAATGTCTACCTTGGTGCGTCTGCTTTGGTAGAAGCACTAGATAAAGGCGCGAACATAATCGTCGGCGGCCGTTTGACCGATACCGGCCTGACGCTCGCTCCGTTGATGCACGAGTTTGGCTGGAAATTTAACGATTGGGACAAAGTCTCCGCGGGAACGATCGCCGGTCACATAATCGAATGCGGCGCCCAGTCGAGCGGCGGCAACTGCCAGTACGATTGGCAGAACATCCCCGACATGGCCAACATCGGCTTCCCGATCGTCGAAGCGTCACCGAACGGCGAATTCATCGTCACCAAACACGACAACACCGGCGGCCGCGTCAACATTCAGTCCGTCAAAGAGCAGCTTCTCTACGAAATGGGCGACCCGCACGAATACATTACGCCCGACGTCGTCGCCGATTTCGCGTCGATCAACCTCGAACCCGCAGGCGAAAATCGCGTCCGCGTCCACGGCATCACCGGCCACCCAAAGACCGATTTCTACAAAGTCTCCATCGCCTACCTCGGCGGCTACAAATCCGTCGGCACACTAGTCTATTCCTGGCCCGACGCCCTAGAAAAAGCCAAAGCCGCCGACAAGATCCTTCGGACACGCCTAGATAACCTCGGCCTAAAATTCGACCTCATCCTAACCGAATACGTCGGCGTGAATGCAACGCATGGACATTTGGCGATGGCCGAATTGTCAGAACCTCCTGCGTCAGTGGGCGGCCAGCTACACGGCGACGAGACCTCTTCCCTGTCACCTGTCACCCGTCACTCGTCACTAGCAGAAATTCCCGAGGTCCAACTCCGAGTCGCCGTCCGCGGCCAAAACAAAGCCGACGTCGAACGCTTTACCAAAGAGATCGCCCCGCTCATCCTCACCGGCCCGCCTTCGGTCACAGGCTTCGCCGGCGGCCGCCCCAAAGTCGAAGAGATCATGGCGTATTTCCCTGCGTTGATTCCGAAGTCGCTGATCGAAACCAAGGTCGAGATCGTGGATGCATAAAGTCAGAACCGCCTGCGTAAGTGGGCGGCGAAGTCGTAAAACGAGCACGGAGTCACTTCGAATCACTACGTTGCAATACACAACGACCACGACGAACGTTCGATTAATCGCGAAAATAAAACAGAAGACCGCGAAGTTACTTACAATCGTTCCATTCCCACTTCCAACGACCGCGAAGCTGCTTCAATTCGCTCCGTAGCGACTTACATTCACCGCGCGGCGCAACTTTCAAACGCCCCGCACCAGCTTTTGGTCACCGCGAATCCGCTTGACATCACCAAAAACATGCGTATCATCAAAAAACCGAAGCATTTCCACGGTCGACGCTGCATTCTCGACCGCAAGGTCGGCCTACGCAAGTGCAAAGGAGAACAAGTTATGAGAAAACGACGGGCGGGCATATCACGTAATGCTCGGGTATGCTTCGGATTGCTCACGGCGATCGGCCTTGTGCTGGGGAGCTTACTTCTGCTCTGGCCCGCCCTTGGGCGCACGACGACGCTCGGGCCCCCATCGGCCGCTTCTCTGAGCGAAACACCGACACCAATACCAACACCTGTCATTTGCACGACGGATAATGAGTGTAGTGATGGTGTGTTCTGCAACGGCGTGGAGCGCTGCATCCCCGGGCTGGCAGGTGTTGATTTCAGGGGCTGTCATGCCGCTGGATCGCGGAATTGCAGAATCGGTCAAATTTGCAATGAGGCCAATGGAACGTGCACAACGGATTGCGGCGGCGTGATGAGGGACGCTGACGGGGACGGGCAGGTGGCAGTCGTTTGCGGAGGCATCGATTGCGACGATCATGACCCGACGCGCTCCGGCGGAAATCGCGAGTTCTGCGACCTTGGGGGGCACGATGAGGATTGCGATCCATTAACGTATGGACACCGCGATCTAGACAACGATGGCGAGGACGACATGAGGTGCTTCAATCGCCAACCGAACGGCATCACTCATCGCGGCACCGACTATGATGATAGCAACCCTGCGATCCGTCTGGGCTCAATGGTATGTGATGGGCCGGACGCGGTGATCATCTCGGGTATGAAGTCCTTCGCCTGCCTGGCCGGGACAAAATGCGTAGTGCAGCCGAACAAAACCGGCGTTTGCGCATTCCCGCCCCCAAACTACATTGCGCCGGAAGCATTTTCGCCGCCGCTTCCACTCGAACGCCGGGAGCAACTTCCTACCCTCGGCGCCTTGCTCAAGTCTGAGCAGATGTTACTATTCGGGCCCGACTTCAAATCGACGCAGTTGAACGTTCATGCGGCAGAGGTCGCACAATGCAAGGACATCCTTCGAACCGGAAAAGTGCCGTCAGGTAATCTAACAAGCTGGCAGTCCGCGGACATTGACAAGCTATGTAATGGCACGAATAGTGCAAAGAATACCATAGCCTGCTTTGAGTCGAGCGTCGGCTCGATGGGCGGGGCGAAGGCAATCGAAACTTGCAAGTGAGGCCACGTCCCTAAGATCCACGACGTGATATTATTCGCCTGTAACTGACACGGACAATACACATATGGGAGCCAATATGAAAGCTTTTTTCCTTTTCGCGTTTCTTCTGCTGGTATTTAATACGAGCTCATTCGGTCAAAAAATGATGACGCCGAAATCCGGTTCGGCGGACTACAAAAGCATCGTCGCGGCAATTAAGGCGTACGACGTGTCGGAGCACGACGAATTCGAGGTCGCGACCTACGCCGTCAATTCAATACGGGTCCAGGGAATGTGGGCGTTTGCCTCGGTAGAACCAAAGCTGCAGGGCGACGGCGAAAGCCTTAATTATGGTGTCGGCAACGTCTTTCTACAAAAGACCGGCACGACATGGAAAGTCGTTTTTAGCACCAATAACGATAAGAACCAGGTCGGCGTGGACGGACTGACAAAGGTTAAGAAAAACAAGGCGTTTCCTAAAGAACTAGCGAAATACGCTGAATCTCAACTCGCCGGCTAAAGATACGCGAACCGGATCTGCAATAGAAAAGTCGTCAATATCGACGGCTTTTTTTATGTTTTACAAAAATCGGGTAGCCTTCGATCGGGTCCGGCCTAATTCTCCAAAAACTTAGCAATTCCCTTTTTACAATCGTCGGTCATGCGGGCGGTGGCGTTGACGGTGACGCCTTTTTCGATGGCGGCGTTTCGTGTGCTGTCGCACGGTGGGGCGATCTGGTTCGTGCTATTCCTATCTTATTGCTACAAAAGTTCTATGTCGAGCGGAATCGTTTGCTCACATTTAGAGTTGATGTCACAAGATCGGACACGGGAGGCAGAAATGGCACAAGCAGCAGCACAGATCAAAGATATCAGCGGATTCACGCAGTACACGCGTGGAGGCGGAACGGAGATTGAAAATCCGTTTGAGAAACCGGTCGTTGTTCCGGCGATCGACAATAAGGATGCAGCGGCTCATGCGTGGGCGGACGCAAGGTTCGCGGTCGACATTATGGCAGAACACGCACTCTTCTTTGCGTTGTTAATGCCGCCTGAGGTTGCCGGACCGGAACGCGCCGAGGCACAAGGCTTTAACAAAACCTTTGCCGACCTGTACCAGCAAATTGACGCTTCGGGGCCGCCCCAGCAAAACGAATTGAAAAGTTTTGTGAGCAAAGTTACGGAATCGGTCAAGCCCTTCATCGAGTACAAAGCGCGTCTTGGCGAAGAGCAGGCATCCGGCAAACTGCGCAGTTTGGTGTGGCCTCTTTTCTTCGAACACACGCAGCACGAGGCCGAACGCTGGACGCGGCGGCTCGAAACGCTGGCCGGCGGTGAATCGGAGCTTGATAAGGATGAGGTTTCGACGTTCTGGACAAACATCATGGACGAGCATTGCCGGTTCGTGGCCCATCTACTTGACCCGGAAGAGTTCGAGCTGATCGAGACGGCGATGAAAACCAGCCACGTGTTCCGCGATCTGCACGATCATGGTGCAATTACCGGAGCGGCGATCGCTCTCGGTCATGAACCCGCGACCGTTATCAGCTCGCTGGTCGACAATCCGGAAACTAACGCAATATTGAGTGCGGCGGAAACGCTCCTTGATTTTACGACCAAAGCTGCACGGGAAATTGAGGCGGGCCGCATTAAGAGCATCATCGACCCGCGACTTTCGGATCATGTGAGGCGTGAGTCATTAAAATTCGTTGACGAACTTAAACGCGCGGTCTGAGAAGAACAGGGCCCAAAATCCGCATCCTCCGCGTAACCACGCCGGTTAATACGACTGGCTTACTTTTTAAGAAACTTAGCAATTCCCGTCTGACAGTCGTAGGTCATGCGCGCATTTGCATTAGTGACCACCCCTTTTTCGATGGCGGTTTGGTAAGTGTCGGCGTCGATGTCGTAGATGAGGCGTTTGGTCATCGCGACGGCGGAGCCGCTGACTTTTGTGTAGATGTTGGCGAAGTCCATGACGCCGGCGGTGAGTTCGTCGTCGGGGACGACGCGGTTGATGAGGCCGAGGTGCAATGCTTCGGCGGCGGTGAATTCAAAACCCTGGGTGAGCAGCTCAAAGCTCTTCTTTTCACCGAGATTCCGCCGCAATATCGCCGCCACCATCGCCGGAACAAACCCGATCTTCACTTCCGGGAAACCGAACCGTGCGGATTCGCCCGCCACAACCAGATCACACCCCAAAGCAAGCCCGCACCCGCCCGCCAATGCCCGCCCATGCACCGCCGCAATAACCGGCACCCGTACGTTCCTGATAAGCGAAAACAATTCAGCGAGCGAGCGAGCGTCTTCAATATTCTCTTCGAACGACGCCGAAGCGATCTTCTGCAACGCACTAAGATCAGCCCCCGAACAAAAATCCTTCCCCGCCCCGCGAATCACGACGGCCCGAAGTGATTCATCCGCATCAGCGTCGCGCAGAACGTCTTTCAACGCCGCGATCAACTCGTCGTTCAAAGCGTTACGCTTGTCAGGACGATTAAGCGTGATGATCCGAACGCTTCCCTCGTTTGTAACGATCACTTCGTTCATAAAGAACTTGTTAGCCACGATTTACACAACTTCACAAATAAAAGATATTCATAATTCGTATCCATTTGTGACATTCGTGGCTAAGACTCCTAATAAAGCTTCGCAGCTCGATCGATCTCGGCAGCAAAATTCTCAAGTGTTTTTGAAACGATCAAGATCTGTTCGCTAGCTTCTTTCCAATCACGCTGCTCGATCGCTTCGCGAACGCCGGGCAGTGTTTTGACGCCATATCCAGTATAAAATCCGGGTGCGTAGATCTGATGTTGAAACCAATCGCGACGCGGCAAACCATCTTTGCGGGTCAGTGTGCGTTCAGTGTTCATTAAAACTTCGTCGAGTTGTTGCCGAACGGCAGGCGTGAGAGATTTCCCGGCGGACACGCGATCAAAATTAGCGGCACTGGTTTTTAATTTTGTAAGAGCGTCGTCGATCGGCTGCATGTCCATCTGCGGAACGTCGCCTTTAGGTTTCGGCAAACCTAGTTTGAGCATCGGATCTTGCGTTGCTGCGAGCATGCCGTTAGAGATGACCGAATTTTGGCGGACCGTTTCTTCGCGCAGTCCGTCGGTAAGTTTTTTTATCTCGCCGACGTAAACAGCGATCGTGTCTGCGAATCCATTGAATTCGAATGGCAATCGCTCGGCATCGGCAAGCCTCAGAACGGCGTGACCACAGACCCTGGCGAGAGCATCGCCGTATGCGAAACCCGGATCGCCGAATCGCGTGAAATGCTCATAGCTGTCGTAAATGGAATGGTACGAGCCGCCTCCGCTCTCCCCGCCAAAACCGATGTTAAGCGACGCGATACCCAGGTGCTGCAAGAACGGAGTGTAATCAGAACCCGAACCGAGAGCGTCGATCCGCAGGTCCTGACGCTTAAGACTTGGATCATTGGGTCCGAGATTTCCGTTCACGATGCGTGCTCCCTGTGCTCGCTCCCAGACGGTCATCTCCGTCTGAGGGTCCTTCACGCCGCGGGCGACCTCATTTATGAATTTTTCAAGTGTATGAGAACCGCCGATGCCGAGAAATCCTCGGCCGTTCGAATCCGTGTTTATGTAAACTGCGGCCTTTTTGCGGAGTTCGTCGGCGTGCGTCTCCACCCACTCGGTCGAGCCGAGCAAACCCTCCTCCTCGCCGTCCCACGCGGCGTAAACGATCGTCCGCTTTGGACGCCAACCCGTTTTCGCGAGCTCGCCGATGGCGCGAGCCTCCTCCATCTCCGCGACGATGCCCGAGAGCGGATCGGATGCTCCGTTGACCCACGCGTCGTGATGGTTTCCGCGAATGATCCACTGGTCGGGGCTCTCGCTGCCCTTCATTCTCGCAATGACGTTGTGCAGGGGAACAGTATTCCAATCGAACTCAAGCTTGATCCTGACCGTCGGAGTCGTCCCGCCGAAGTGATAGGTTAACGGCAACGCCCCGCGCCAGCCAGCCGGAACGATCGCACCGTCAAGATTACGCAGAATAGGAAGTGCATCGGCGTAGGATATGGGTAAAACAGGTATTTTCGTCAGCGTCTCGGCATCTTTGCGGTCGATTCGCTCAGCATCACGGGTAGAGCCAATATTCTTCGTCAGCGGATCGCCGGGATGAAGCGGCATATCCATCACCGAACCACGCTGAACGCCGTTCTCGTTGCGATAGGCTCCTTTTGGATAGACGTCACCTTGGAAAAAGCCGTCTTCTCGCGGATCTGAGTAGATCAGACAGCCGATCGCTCCGTGTTCGGCGGCAACTTTCGGTTTGATTCCCCGCCACGAACCGCCGTAACGAGCCAGAGCGATCTTGCCTTTTAACGAAATGCCTCGGCGGTCGAGCTCTTCGTAATCTGCGGGCGTTCCGTAGTTAACGTAAACGACGGGCCCGGTTACGTCCCCGTCGATCGAATAAGCGTTATAGGTAGGCAACTGTTCACTTTGCTGCTCCGAACTCTTATCGCCAAGGACAGGAGGTTCGCTCAATTTAAGTGTGAACGTTTCGGGAGCGGTCATCTCGACGATTCTTGTCTTCGGAGTTGGAAAGAGCACGTAGAATGTCTCGATCTCCGTGTCATAACCCGAAGACTTGAACTGGGCGGCGATAAATTCGGCGTTCTGCTTGCCATACGCCGAACCGAGATGATGCGGACGAGCAGAAAGCAACTTTAGCCAAGTGTCTTGATTTTTGGGATTTAGAAAGCTATCAAACTTCTTTTCGTTCGCTCGCTGTTTTTCAAAACTTGAGGGGGCAAACCCCGAGATCAGCGGTGCTGATTGTCCTAAAACCATGCCGCTGAACAGAAAAACGATTAATAGTCGACTAATAAATTGATTCATAGCGAACTCCTGAGATCCAAAACTTAATGAGACGTTCTAAATGGCTTTATGGTTTTCGGACGAGCACTGACCTGAGAGCTGACTTTCAATGCAGTCCTATCGCTTTTGCTTCGTCGTCGGAAACTTCAATAAACATTCGTAGCAATCCGGTCGAAAATGTTTTGCCTTGGGCATCGGTCATTAAGCTCAGTGTTCCGCCGCCGCCGAGCGACCCGTGGAGCAGAAAATTGATCGCGCCAAGGTTTGGGAGTTCGAATCGCTCGACCTCACCCTTCACCATTTCACCAAAATGGGTCTTCACGGCAGCTTCCGTTAATTCACGGACGAGAATCGGATAGATCTCGTCCTTTAAGGCGATAACACCAACATTTGCAGTATCGCCTTTGTCACCGGAACGGGCGTGAGCAAGTTTAACCAGTTGTATTTTCATAGAAACTCTCGGAACTTAATTTAATACGGGGCCGCTACTATTTAGAAACCTCAAATACCAAAAAATAGTCCATTCCATCTGGCTTTACGAAGTCGTACGCTTCCTTTAAGGTGAAGCCCGCGAGTTTCATCTCGCTTACAACTTTATCCTGATCGAGACCGTGGTCGTCCCCCGAACCGTTCTTGTCAATAATTCCTACGAGGCCGCCGGTTTTCAGAGACTTTTTCACGCTCTTCATCAATGCGATCGGTTCGGCGATCTCATGATACGTCTTCAGGAGCATCACAGAATCTACCGAATTTGCCGGGAGCATCGGATCGTTCGGCTTCCCCAGGACAGTTTTGATGTTCGAGAATTTCTCTTTTTTCGCTCGCTTATTAATGTACGCAATGTAGTCCTGATTGATCTCGACGGCGTAAACCGTCCCAGTCACCGTTCTCTTCGCCGCACGCACCGAGAACCAGCCCGAACCCGCACCGATATCAGCGACGCTTCGCTTGTCTTTGATATTTAAGATGTCCATCACCCGCTCGATTTGCAGGTTCTTTGCTCGAGCACCATCTTCAAAAATGGAAAGATCGCCCGTGTACGGATCGCTGACGGGTCGGTCAAGCTGGTTGCCTGTTTCCTGAAACACCGGAGGAGTCGGGAGGACAACAGGAGCGTTCTGATTGCCGCCCTGACTATATACGAATAGCGTGAAAAATCCGGCGACAAGCACTAACTTTAGGGCGATTACTGTTGCGACGAACCTTTTCATATTATTTTTATGATGACGCAGACTGCGATATTTTTGCAAGCGACTCAGCAACCGGGTCCGGCGATATTCGATCGATCAAGCCGATGCTAAGAGCTTTCTCGGCATCGATCGTCGATGCCGTAAAGAACATCTCAAGAGCATTGGCCGTTCCGACAAGGCGAGGCAAACGCTGTGTTCCACCCCAGCCGGTTATTATTCCGAGCCCGGCACCGGGATGCGCGAATTGTGCGTTCGGCGAAGCGATACGTACATCGCACGATAGCGCAAGATCTAAAGCCCCACCAAAGCACCAGCCGTTGATCGCGGCAATCGTCGTTTGCGGCAGGACCGCGACCTTTGCCATTAATGATTGCCCGTAACGGGCGAAATCAGGAGCGTTCTCAGCCGTCACGCATGCTATTTCGCGTAGGTCGGCGCCGGACGCGAAACTATCGCCGGACCCCGTGAATATGAACTTTTTTATAACGGTGTTCGACGATACATCATCAACGACCGCATGCAATTGATCGAGCACGACAACCGACAACGGATTGCGAATCTCTGGCCGTGTGAAGCGGACGACCACTGTGTCGTCAATTCGATCGATATTTAGCTCGTTAGACATTTCGTGCCGCGAACTAAATAATAGTCGATTATGTTTCGAACTAACAAAGCTCATCCATGGCACGGCGTCGCGATCGGCGACGATGCACCGGCGATCGTTACTGTTTTCGTCGAGATTGTCCCTTCGGACACTGTCAAATACGAGGTCGACAAAGATACGGGATATCTCAAGATCGACCGCCCGCAACAATACTCGAACGTCGTTCCGGCAAACTACGGCTTTATTCCGCGCACCTATTGCGGCAAAAGGATCGCCGACCTGGCGGGCGTTACCAAAGGCGACGGTGATCCGCTCGACATTCTCGTTTTATCCGAACATCATATCCCTCGCGGCGATATTATCCTCAAAGCAACGCCGATCGGTGGGCTCTGCCTGATCGACAATGGAGAAGCAGATGACAAGATCATCGCGGTCCTAAACGGTGACAAAGTCTATGGGCAATATAAGGATATCGGCGAACTACCCGCCGGAATCATCGACCGAATCGAGCACTATTTTTTAACTTATAAGTCGCTTCCGGACGCACCG
Source organism: Acidobacteriota bacterium (assembly GCA_043737915.1). GTDB lineage: Bacteria > Acidobacteriota > Blastocatellia > Pyrinomonadales > Pyrinomonadaceae > OLB17. The sequence continues at coordinate 856 of JAYSZT010000298.1, read as the reverse complement.
AACGTTTGCGAGATCGCGTCGGTATATGGCCGCGAAAGATCCTACGATGTAATTAACGCCGCTGTCGCAGACTACTCAACCTTGTTATCTGAGGCCGCAACAAAATAAAAAGCCTCCGACATTGAAACAGAGGCTGATCTAACTTTAGGTTTTTGGTCTAGAATCAAAGGATCGCAAGCTCCGCAGCCTGCGGCAACAACCTTTTCGCCGCAACGCCCGTCGCCCTTAGCGTAGATTTGGTCACGACTGGCAAGAGCTTGAACAAAATAGGCTTAGCCAGATCCTTCGCCGCAAACTTCGTCGTCTCCCACGCCGTCTTAGTCGCTGACTGGATCACAATCAATACGACCTTACCAGCCATGTTAAGGACTGGATTTCCGTTTCTCGCGACGGCTTAACTAGCCTTAGACTGCTTCACTTTTTCTTGGTTCTCTGACTCTGCTCCAGACTGGGCAAATGCAAAAACAGCAAATATAGCGAGAAACGTAGAGACAGTCACTGTCCTTTTAAGAAACTTTTTCATTTTGAGATCCAAAGGCGGGATAAATACGTATGGAGCCCGCGAACGCGACGTCCACCTAGATTATAATTTGACGACCTGCGAAATGGAATGACTTTCTTTTTCGACGCGATAACTAGCTACGGAACAAAATTGTAGGTAACGACGCCGGAAACCTTAACGGGCTCGCCGGCTAGTAAAGTTGGGGAAAACTTGGCCCCGCAAGCCGCATCGCGCGAAGCAAACATTAGTAGCGGATGGCCGCTGACAGCCTGCGACCAAATAATTGTGCCCTTTTCATCGATCAAAACTCGGACACTTACTGGACCGCTCGCTCTTTCGGCCCTAGCGGCGGCG
>JAYSZT010000297.1:0-3046 GCA_043737915.1 Acidobacteriota bacterium | reverse complement strand
TCCGCCGGATACGGTTCGGTCACGCCCGGGATGCGGCCTTTCTGCGTAAAGACAGTTTGGCCGTCGGAAAGAAAAGTGTTCGCGACATTGTAGGCCTGGCCCACGAGGCCGCCGCCGTTGTCGCGGAGGTCAAGCACGAGTTGCTGCATTCCGGCCGCTTTGAGCTCACGCAAACCTTTCTGAAACTCCGCATTCGTGGTCTGATTAAATCCGCCACGCATCGCCATATAACCGACACTGGGCCGGATCATATAAATCTCGTTAATTGACGGCTGAGAAACTGAGTCGCGAATGATCTCGATCATTTCACGTTTACCGGTCGCAAGTCTTTCAACTACGAGTTTTGCCGGGGTTCCACGTGGGCCGCGGAGGAAATTCCGAACGTCGCTGAAAGGTTTGCCGAGCATCGACGTTCCATTCACCTCAACTATCTTGTCGCCGTAACGCAAACCCGCTCGATTCGCAGGAGCTCCGTCGAAAGTTGCTTTTATATACGTCGAAAGAACGTTGCCTTTATCATCACTGAGATCGCCGATCGTTGCTCCGATGCCGTAGTATCGGGAACTTTGATCGGTGCGAAACTGTTCAGCCTCCTTTGCGTCGAAGTAGTTCGAGTGCGGGTCGAGTGTGTGCAGCATCGTGTCGATCGTCGTCTTAAAAACATCATTGTAATTAAGGTTTTTACCGGTCACGTGTTTTGACTCGATCACCGCCAACGCCTCCGCAATGTCGGTCTCGATGTCCTCGACGCGAACTGTTTTTTTCGGAGCGGTAACGGCGGACTTATCGGCCGATCGGCTAAGATCGGCACGCGTTACCGTCGACGGAACTTGTCCGATGCCGGTGGAAACTAGGAAAAATGTTGCGGAAAAAGCGGAAAGGACGGTAGATCTGTAGTTCAAAATATTATAACCCCCGCGAAGAATGTAGATAAAGCAGACTGAACTCTCAAAATAATAACATCCATTTGAGTAAAATGCGACGGAATTAGTTGCCCGCTCGCTTGGCTCAATAGAAACAATACGAACTTTTCTCACGTAGGGTTTTACGTTACACTTTGTTTGACTCACCAAGCATTCTATTGAGGTTCGATCACTCAAATTGCCAATGGCTAAATTACTCGAAGTTAACGATCTACAAACGCATTTCCCGACACGTGCGGGACTCGTGCGTGCGGTCGATGGCGTTAGTTTTGAGATCGGCGAGGGAGAACTACTCGGGTTGGTGGGCGAGTCGGGATGCGGTAAATCGATCACTGCGCTTTCGATCATGCGTTTGATCTCATCGCCGGGAAAGATAGTCGGCGGGTCGATCAAATTTAAGGGTGAGGAATTGACCACCGCATCCGTGGAAAGGCTGAGAGAGATCCGCGGGAATGACATCGCGATGATCTTTCAGGACCCGATGACCTCGCTCAACCCTGTCTATACAGTTGGCGAGCAGATCGCCGAGGCGTTGCGGCTTCACCGAAAACTAGACAAAAAAACAGCGTGGGAAGCCGCTATACAGGCGATGAGGGAAGTGTCGATACCCTCGCCCGACCGGCGTGTTAACGATTATCCGCATCAACTCTCGGGCGGTATGCGGCAACGAGTGATGATCGCGATGGCCCTTGCATGCGACCCGGAACTGCTCATTGCCGATGAGCCGACGACCGCACTTGACGTAACGATCCAGGCCCAGATCCTGGAGCTTTTGGATGAACTGCGTAAGACTAGAAAGCTCGCGATACTTCTGATCACGCATGATCTCGGCGTTGTTGCCGAGGTCGCCGATCGAGTTTGCGTGATGTACACCGGCAAGATCGTCGAACAGTCGGGTGTCGAAGAAATTTTCGCCAATCCCAAACATCCGTACACCAAAGGCCTGATTCGCAGTGTGCCAAAGTTAACGCAAAGAGGAAGCACGAAAACTGCCCGGCTCCAAACTATTGACGGCACGGTGCCAAGCCCGACCGATCTGCCGAGGGGTTGTCACTTCGCCCCCCGATGCGAATTCCGGCTTGATATGTGTACGAAAGGAGCAATCCCGCTTTTGGAATTGAACGATGACGTAAAGGTTCGCTGCGTTCTATTTGATGATAAACGCAGATTTGAGATCGGAAAGGAGCGGACCTTTGCGGCCAATACTCAATAAATGACAGCGATAGAACCACAAATCGGAACAAACGAACTTGTCAGGGTCAAAAACCTCGTCAAACATTTTCCGGTCGAAAATAGTAGTGATGTTGTGCAAGCGGTCGATGGCGTTTCGTTCGACATAATCAAAGGTGAGACGCTCGGCCTGGTTGGTGAATCCGGGTGCGGTAAGTCAACTGTTGGCAGGTGCTTGCTTCGCCTGCACGAACCGACGAGCGGGGAAGTTTGCTTCGAGGGCAAGAATATTATCGGTCTCGCAAATAGCGAAATGCAGGGGCTTCGCCGCGAGATGCAGATCATCTTTCAGGATCCGTACGCTAGCTTGAATCCGCGTTTAAGTATTCGCTCGATAATTTCCGAACCGTTGAAGATACATGAGATCGGCGATAAGAGTTCGCAAAACGAGCGGGTCGCAGATCTTTTGCAGAAGGTCGGCCTTGATCCGAAATACGCTGATCGATATCCGCACGAGTTCTCCGGTGGGCAGAGACAGCGGATCGGCATCGCAAGGGCACTCGCACTCAATCCCAAACTGATCATTTGTGACGAACCAGTATCGGCACTCGATGTGTCGGTTCAGGCACAGGTCGTAAATCTATTGCAGGATCTGCAAGATGAATTCGGGTTGACGTATCTATTTATCTCTCATGGCCTCGCCGTCGTAGAGCATATCTCCGACCGTGTGGCGGTAATGTATCTTGGCAAAATAGTTGAGATCTGCGATGCGGCGGAACTCTACGAAATGCCGCTTCATCCATATACAAAAGCTCTTCTCTCGGCTATTCCGATCCCTGACCCAACGCACAAACGCGAACGCATCGTTCTGACAGGTGACGTTCCGACGCCGATCAACCCACCGTCGGGTTGCCGATTCCGCACGAGATGCCCGATCGCTATCGATAAGTGTT
>JAYSZT010000296.1:0-7152 GCA_043737915.1 Acidobacteriota bacterium | reverse complement strand
CCAGTTTTTAGGCGTTGCTCACCTCGCATTTAACCAACTTTTTATGGACGAGAAATATTTCGCGAAAAAGATCGAACAGAAATGGCAAAAGAAATGGGCCGAGAGCGGGGCGTTTCATGCTGAGATAGATGCGGACAAACCAAAGTTTTACCAGCTTGAGATGTTGCCGTATCCATCGGGCAATTTGCATATGGGTCACGTTCGCAACTACTCTGCCGGGGACGCGTTGGCATGGTACAAACGTTTGCAAGGTTTTAATGTTTTGCATCCGGTGGGCTGGGATTCATTCGGGCAACCGGCAGAAGATGCGGCCGTCAAACGTGGTGTGAATCCGCGAGACTGGACCGAAGATAATATAAAGTCCATGCGCGGCCAATTAGAGAGGCTCGGCCTCAGTTATGATTGGCGTCGGCAAATGTATGCTCACACGCCTGAGTATTATAAGTTTGATCAGTGGTTTTTCATCAAAATGTTCGAAATGGGTCTGGCTTACAAGCGTCAGACTCAAGTCAATTGGTGTGAGCATGATCAAGCGACGCTTTCAAACGAACAGGCGAGCGGCGGAATCTGCTGGAGATGCGGAAATCCGGTCACTAAGAAGGATCTGGAGCAATGGTTCCTTAAAACAACCGCTTACACGGACCAACTTCTGGACGATATGGCGGAGATCGAGGCGGGTTGGCCGGCGAGTGTATTGAAACGGCAGAGCGATTGGATAGGAAGGTCTGAAGGGGCTCATGTCGAATTCAGAATCGAGAATTCAGAATCTGGAAGTGAAATTAAGATTCGGATCTTTACAACACGAATCGACACCATTTACGGAGCGAACGCTCTCGTGGTTGCGGCGGAACACCCAATTGTCGAAGCAAACCGAGCGTCGTTTTCGCCTGAAGTTATAGCTAAGATCGATGCAATTATCGCCGAGAACCTCAAGCCGAAAGATCGTGAGGTTGAGATCGAGAAGGACGGATTTGATACCCAACTCAGAGCCATAAATCCATTCTCGGGCGAGGATGTCCCAGTTTGGGTCGGCAATTACGTGATGATGGATTACGGAACGGGGGCCGTCATGAGTGTTCCTGCACACGACGAACGCGATTTCGAGTTTGCAAAGAAATTCGGACTGCCGATCAAACAGGTTGTGAGCCGTGAGCCAGTCCAATCAGAAACAAGATCATCAAGCGACAGTGTCGACGCGGCGATCACTGAATACGGGTTCGTCATCAATTCCGGTGAATGGTCCGGTAAAACATCGGTCGACGCTAAGAAGGAAATGACCGCATTTGCGGCGGCAAATGGCTTTGGCGAGTCCGCAACTACTTATCGATTGAGAGACTGGGGGATTTCGCGGCAGCGGTTTTGGGGCTCTCCGATACCGATCATTTATTGCGAATCTTGCGGTATTGTGCCCGAGAAATTTGAGAATCTGCCTATTCGGCTACCAGAAAATGCACCCATAACCGGAACCGGCGAATCGCCTCTCGCGAAGGTTCCAGAATTTTATGAAACCAAATGTCCAAAATGCGAAGGTCCGGCGATTCGCGAGACGGACACGATGGATACGTTTGTCGATTCGTCATGGTATTTTTTCCGGTATACCGATCCGACCAACGAAATTTTGCCGTTCGATCCCGAGACGGCGGCATATTGGACGCCGGTCGATCAATATATCGGCGGTGACGACCATGCGGTGATGCATCTTATCTATGCACGCTTTTGGTCGAAAGTAATGCGTGACATGGGGCTGGTTACATTCAACGAGCCTGTAAAACGCTTGTTGACGCAGGGAATGGTCGTCGGCGAAACATTTTTCGATGACGAATCGGGAAAACGCATCTATCATCAACCTGCGACCGTCACGGTGACCCGAGATGCTAAGGGGAAAATCACCGGAGCAGCATCGGCAGAAGGTAAAGTCCTGAAATACGGCATCGAGAGAATGTCTAAATCGAAGGGCAACGGTGTCGATCCAGACGAAATGGTCGAGATTTACGGAGCAGACGCCTCCCGTTTGTTCGTGATGTTTGCGGCTCCGATCGAGAATGAACTAGTTTGGAACGAGGCTGGAATTGAAGGCGGTTTAAGATTCTTACAACGAATTTGGCGGCTGGTATTCAAATGGCGAGAGTCATTAAGTAGGCAGGACTCAGCAACTGATGAACGGGCAACCGATTCATCACATAAATTACGACAAAAGACCCATCAGACGATAAAACGAGTCGGCGACAGTTTCGACAGTTTGCAGTTCAACACGCCCGTCGCGGCTCTGATGGAATTGTCGAACGCGATCTATGACCACGGCATCGAGCCTGAGAGTGCGAGTGAGGAGGATCGTCTCGCGGTACGGGAGGCTCTCACGGCACTTACTCTCATGTTGACCCCTTTTGCTCCTCATGTTGCCGAGGAATTGTTCGCGGCTATTATCGGAAATGAGGACGGTTTAGTCGCGAACGGAGCCCGTTTTCCGGCTTATCAAGAAGAATTCGCGAAGGCAAACGAGATTGAAATTCCTATTCAGATCAATGGAAAGTTGCGTTCGAGGGTTCTGGCCTCACCCGAAACGCCAAATGAAGAACTCCAAAAAATGGCCCTTGCCGATGAAAAGATCCGCGAATATACGGATGGTAAAGAGATCGTGAAGGTCGTTGTTGTGCCAAAACGGCTCGTTAATATAGTGATTAAGGGTTAGAGAAAAACTGGGTTGCTGTTATTCCTTGCGTGCATGGTGTAAAGATTTTAGAATTATCGTGTTAACTTAAGTTTTTAATTGTTCGTTCAACTTTACCGTTTATCAAAATTTCCAGGTTCGTAAATGAGAGAGTGCCAGCTTTGTAAAAACTGTTTCGCCGACATTGTCGCTACCTGTCCGAATGATGGGATGCCGACGACGCACACGATCGAGGGTGAACCTGTCTTGGAGGGCAAGTACCACCTTGAACTTCGCCTCGGTCAAGGCGGTATGGGTGTCGTCTATAAAGCTCGTCATTCATATCTAAAAACTCTTCATGCGATCAAAATAATTTTGCCTGACCTCGTCGGTAACGACCCGCAACTTGTTACCCGGTTCCGCCAGGAGGCACTTGCGGCAGCGGCCATCCGGCATCAGAACGTTGTTGGAGTTTCGGATTACGGAGTTATCAACGGAACTGTTCCGTTTCTCGTCATGGAATACGTCGACGGCGAGTCGCTCCACGACCTGCTGGCCCGAGAAAAGCAGTTGACTCCTGAACATGCACTGGAATTGATAACTGCTATTTGTGCAGGGGTTGGAGCTGCTCATCATCAGGGAATCGTCCATCGAGACTTAAAGCCGCTCAACATTATGATCTGCAACGACAAGCCAACGTTGGCTCAGTCGGTTAAGATCCTCGATTTTGGTCTCGCAAAAATAAAGTCCGGCGAGGTGTTAGGTTCGTTCATCCAGGCTCAGACAACAGGATTGATGGGATCGCCGTATTATATGGCTCCTGAGCAGTGGGCAGACGAAGATCCGGACATGCGGGCCGACATTTACAGTCTTGGTGTGATGCTTTTTCAGATGCTCGCCGGTGACGTGCCTTTCAAAGGTTCGTCGATACCGGCGATCATGAAAAAACACATTAGCGACCCTGCGCCGACATTGGCTGATTTCAACATTTCTGTTTCTCGGGATGTTGAACTTGCGCTCCAACACACGCTGGTAAAAGATCCGAAAAATCGAACCGCAACGGTCGAGGAAATGGTTTCGGAGTTTCGCGATGCGGTTAGCCCGGGCATGCATTTATCGCTGACGGGCTCCGGATCGGCTTTACCGGTTTCCTCGCTTGTTGTACGAACGACTCCGCCAGGATCGAGTGTTTTTGTAGATAATGTTGCGGTGGGTAAATCGCGGGAGGATGGTTCGTTGCTGTTGGATGGTATACAGAGCGGCAACCATAGATTGCGGATCGTTCACGACGGGTTTCAGGATTGGCACAGTGATGTGGTTTGTGATGGAAAACCGGTCGAGATCGTCGCTGCACTGCGAACCGCCGAGGGTTCGATACCGAGGCCGGCCTTCGAGGCACTTTCTCCGATCCCAGTTGGTATCGACGACGCCACGATAATTTTTGGCAACACGCCGGTTCCAAGTCCGGCATCGCAAAACACTGTTCAGCAGAGCTTTCAGATGACCGGCACTGCTGCGGGCTCACAAACAGGAATACAAGCAACTCCATCGAAAAAGTCATTTTTCTCGCCGTTGCTCTTGGGCATTGTCGGGATAATCGCTCTCTTTGCTGTTGGAGTCGTAGGAATAGGGGCGGCATATTTTCTCGGAGCATTCGGTGGAACGACTGTCGGGCCGGTAAATGCTAAATCGCCGACACCGAGTCCGGCGTCGAGTCCAGGTCCGATAGCTCCAATCAAGGTTGAGATGGCCCAGATCCCAGGCGGAACTTTCAAAATGGGGCGCGATGCCGGTGACGTTAAGGAACGGCCGGAGCATAGTGTTACCGTCAGTAATTTTTCAATCGACAAAACCGAGGTGACTAATGGCGAATACGCACAATTTGTCGCCGCAGCCGACTATCCAGCACCGAAAAATTGGTCGAACAAACTTCCGATCCCAGGAACAGAATTAAAACCCGTCACTTACGTTTCGATGGATGATGCCGCCGCATTTGCCATCTGGAGATCAAAACGTGATGGCGTTACATATCGGTTGCCCACTGAGGAAGAGTGGGAATACGTTGCCCGAAACGGAGCAAAAGGGAATCTTTACCCCTGGGGCGACCAATGGGACGATGCGAAGGCGGTAATGTCAGTTTCCGATGCGGAACCAAGTAATGTCGGTTCGAAACCGCAAGGTAAAAACTCTTGGGACTTAGTTGATCTTATCGGAAATGTGTGGGAGTGGACTAGTACTGAACTTAATGCGTATCCCGGCAGCAACGTCGAGATCTTAAAAAAACCTGGTAAGCGAATCATGATCCGCGGAGGTTCGGCGAACGAAAACCCGACCAAACTAAGTATTACTTCGACATTTCGCGTAGATGTCGCGGTCGATCAAAAGGAAAAGAACCTCGGATTCAGGTTGGTAAAGCCCGGCTAAACCGATGCGGAATAATTATTGAGCTATCTGACGCCTGTCGTATGAAACGATCCTCGATAGAACCATCGACGCCATATAGAAAAGCTAACGAAACTCAGATACGGACGCATGCAGGATGAAAATTCCTTTACCTTTTTCGATTTTAGGAATAGAATCGACTCGTACGAAAAGCAACCATCGGTTGGAGGTAGGTCATCATAGCCATTGAAGAAGTATTACAACCCGGCGGCGATCTATTGGGAGCGACTATGGACTTAAGTTCGGTGGCGGTCGAAAGAGATATATCCTTCGGTATTGAAGGAAATGTCGAAAGAGTAGCGTTTGAAGTACCTGCGGTAGAAGCGGTGCTTGGTGCCGCTGCGCCTGATCTCGAACTTTGCCGACTTGCTACAGCAGGAAATCTAGCGGCGTTCGAAATAATATATCAACGATATCACCGCCGCACATACAGCCTGGCGTTACGTATGACTGGAAGTCAGACCGAGGCGGAAGATCTGACCCAAGAAGTATTTATTCAACTGTTTCGTAAAATTGGCAGTTTTCGTGGTGATTCAGCATTCTCGACCTGGCTGCATCGAATGACCGTAAATCAGGTTCTGATGCATTTCCGGCGGCGTAGCGTGAAGAACGAACGCACAAGTGAAGATGGTGAAATGCCCGAGCAAACGGTTCACGGCACTTCGAATCCGAGAAAAATGCAGGTAATTGATCGTATTGCTCTCAAGAACGCGATTGCGGAATTGCCTAAAGGCTACCGTAGTGTCTTTGTATTGCACGATGTTGAGGGCTTTGAACACGAAGAAGTCGCCCGCATTATGGGTATTTCGGTCGGCACTTCTAAATCACAGCTTCACAAGGCACGGTTGAAACTGCGTGGGCTTTTGATCAAGCAGAAAGATTAATAGTTTAAAAATAAAAGATGCACGAACAAGTTAGTTATTGTTCGTGTTTTTTGTGTCAAAGAGCCGGCAAAAAGTTCCTGGCGAAAGGCAACTAAATACGGTATTAAACAATCTATCTAAGTGATATGCATTGCGACGAATGTAAAGACCAATTGGGTGCCTTCATGGACAGCGACCTCGACGAATCGAGTTCGGCGTCGATTCGAATGCATCTGGCGAAATGTATTGAGTGTGCCGCGGTTTGCGAAGATCTGGCGTCGATCGTAGATATCTGTATCACGGAAGCTCCAAACCAAATTTTACCGCCGAATTCACAAGCTCTCTGGTGCCGGATAAATAACATAATTGAAAACGAAATCGTCACGGAAACGGTCAAGCCGACGGAAACGAAGCGGCGTTTTTGGCAGCTGTCGTTCCCACAACTAGCGTCGGCATTGCTTTTGATCGCGGTCGTGAGTTCGTTGATGACAGTTGTCGGTATACGTCAATTCTCGCAACCTAAAACTGAAGATTTTACGACCAGGACGTCTGTTTCTCAGACGACATTTGAAAAACTTTTGGGTAAGGTCGGCCTGATCGATACGCCTCAACAGGCTAGGGATAGACGAGTTAAGGAACAGCAGGCCGCAATTTCTTATTGGGACACACGCGTGCAAACCCGGCGTGTACAATGGGACAAATACACGCGTGATGCGTTTGACCGTAACTTGCAGGTGATAGACGATAGTTTGAATCAATACACGATGATCCTGGAGCAGGATCCGGAGGATGAACTTTCGGGTGAGATGCTTGATTCGGTCCTTAGTGACAAGATGAATTTGCTTCGCGATTTCTCCGATCTCTAGTTTAATGTCAGATAGATTACCCCCTCTCTTACGGTCGATACTGGCCGCGAAAACTATTGCCGTTTTAAGCGTGGTTTTTTTCTTAGCGCTTTCCACGGGAAATGTTTTAGCTCAGAAAAAATTCTCTAAAACCTATCCAGCTGGTCAGAATGTGAGGCTCCAACTGATGAACCGAACCGGAACAGTGACCGTCGAGGGTTGGAACCGTTCGGACATCAACATTTCCGCGTATCTCGAAGCGCCGGCCGCCATCATAGAACCTCAAAATCTGAGTGGAACGATCGTTATTAATCTTGTTCACGACAATCAGGGCCGAAACGAGGTCGGTAACGTC
>JAYSZT010000295.1:0-3057 GCA_043737915.1 Acidobacteriota bacterium | reverse complement strand
CCGGCCGCTCACCGAGCTTTATCGAGGTCGATTTGCGTTCCAGATTCGATCCGTTTTCGCGTAAATAAAACATGCTGACGGCCTTATCCGGCGGCGTCGATGACACCTTGCCGATCAGGTCCTGGGCGCTCTCGACCTCTTTACCGTCGAATTCGACGATCACGTCACCGACCGTCAAACCGGACAATGCCGCCGGGCTTTTCAAGTCGCGGACTTCGGTAACGATTGCTCCTTTGGCTTCCTTCAATCCGTAAACCTTTGCGAATTCCGGTTTCACCGAATCGAGAATAACGCCCAAATAACCGCGACGGACCTTGCCGGTTTTCAATATTTGATCGTAAACCGAAGCGGCCTCAGCGGACGGCAGGGCGAAACCTATGCCGTTATAATCGCCGGTCGAGGTGGCAATCTGCGAATTCACGCCGATCACTTCACCATCCATATTGACCAGCGGGCCGCCCGAATTCCCGCGATTTATGGCTGCATCGGTCTGAATAAATTTTTGAAACGGCGTCGTCGCCTGCGTTTCGCGTTTGACCTGTGAAATGATTCCGGCTGTCACGGTGCGGGTCAGCCCAAATGGTGAACCTAGCGCCAATACCCAATCGCCGACCCGTGATTTGGCGGAATCGCCCAGCTTTACGAACGGCAGATCTTTGCCCGCGTCGATCTTCAAGACGGCAAGGTCGGTTTCTTCATCGGTTCCGATCACTTTAGCGACGTACTCCTCACCCGAATCGAGCTTAACGTTAATCCGTACCGCGTCCTCGACGACGTGGGCATTCGTCAGAATATAACCGCGTTTATCGACGATAAAACCGCTGCCGACGGACTGCGCCGCTCTCCTCGGAAGCTGCCGGCGGAAGAAATCCATGATGTCGTCCGCATCGCCCGGTGCCGGCTCGCCCTTTGTGGCAACTTCCGGAACTTTCCCCTTCGTATCGATGCTGACGACCGCCGGTTCGACGATCTTCGCCACCTCGGCAAAGGAGGCGGACAGTTTTTCAGGAGTTGTAATTGTAGATTTTAGCTGTTCGGTGGATGCCGAAGTTTGTGCTGTTAATGATTCGGATGCGGTCAGAACGACGGCCAAAAGTATTGAGCCTTGAAGAAAAGAACTTCGCTTAGAACTAAACATAAATGCGTCTCCTTAAAATCTAGAGATATGGGCAATAGGGTATACGATGCATTATAGCAGAATTTGGAACGACGAAAAGACTGGAGCGTAAGCGTCTCGCTTGCCAGCGAGTCTTCGAAGCTAACGCCTTTCCAGCACCCATAAGATTTTCGCGGCAACGTAAAGCGTTCGCTGACTCCGCTGGCAAGTGGGACGCTTACGCTCCAGTCTAAGAATCCATCGTTAGAAGCACCTTCAAAACACCCTTCTCGCCCGCTTTCTCGATCGCTTTAACTCCATCCTGCAAACTGAGTTCATCATCGATTAGCTGATCGACTCGTACTTGCCGATTCGCCAGAAGATCGAGCGCCGGTTCAAACCGTCCGCAGCGTGAGCCGATAATCGTTATCTCATCGACTACTACCCGCGAAGCTTCCCACGCCGGTTTGCCGTGAAATGTCGATTTCAGGACGAGTTTGCCGCGCGGTTTCAGCAGATCGAGCGCGGTCGCAAAACCCGATTCCGAACCGCTCGCTTCGATCACGACATCAAAATACCGGTGCAGACCGTTTGAAATATTGGCAAGCAAAACACGTTCGATATTGTTTCCGGTCGCTTTTGCCATTTTCGATTTGTGCTTCCCAATCAGCGTTACATTATCCGATTTCAAAGCAGCGCACATCGCGCATAAAAGCCCGAGTTTGCCGTCGCCGATAATGGCAACCTTTGTTTCCGGGAGAATTTCAACCTGCTCGGCAATACCGAAAGCCGCCGCCAGAGGTTCGGCAAATACAGCCTGATCGTTCGAGACATTCGCCGGAACTTCGAGAAGGTTTTCAACCGGCAGCCGCAGATATTCAGCGTGGCAGCCGTCGCGGCCGTGAATTCCAAGCACCGACCGTGCCGAACAATGTCTCGCATCGCCGCCGATGCAGAGGCCGCAAACGCCGCAGCCGACATTTATCTCACCGACCACACGCTTGCCGATCCACGGCGAATCCCGGGCTGATTCTTCCACAACGCCGACGAATTCGTGCCCGATCGTCCCTTGAAAACCAGCGTAACCATTTATAATTTCAAGATCCGTGTTACAAATTCCCGACTTCACGACACGGACGAGTGCCTCCGAATCATTCGACGGTTGGGGTATGTTTTGAAGCTCCAACCTGTTTCCAGTAAACCTAAGGGCATTCATTTCTTTCACTTACCGGCTTTGAACCTACCTTTTATTATATAGCTTCAGATCCCGTTCGCCGGTGATCAGCCAAATTCCGTCGATCTTTTTCAATTTCATTTGCTGCTGAACTTTTCCTTCCGAACGTGTCTGCCCTTCAAAATTCCAAGATTTATCGAATACGGCGGTCGCTGTGTCACCTGATTTATCAACGACGACATTCATATTATCGATCTCGAATTTAATCGAATCGAATTCCGAAAACGCCCGCAGCTTATCGTTTCGAATGAATTCAGCGCTCGCTCCGGGCCTGCGGTAATAATCGACCCGGTCAGAATAATTGCTCATGAGCTCGTCGATCTCACCTGATTCGGTCAGAGTCGTCCAATCGTAAATGCGCTTCGAAACCTCCTCTTTCGCCTGTTCGCGGTCGGCCGGCGGTGTGAGCGGATCGGGAGTTCCGGATTCGGAAATTGCATCTTCGCGATTCGTATTAGCGGCAGGGCTCGCCGCCGGAATGGGTGAAGCGGGTGCTTTCAGCACCGAATTCGCGGCGGTCCGGCGTTCCATATTCGGCGTATTATTGCTTTCCGCGGTCTCGCCCGACGGGTTTCTCGAGTACAGCCACGCACCGACCCCGGCCGCAACGAGCAAGGTTGTCAAAACCGCCGTCAAAATAACCCAGGGCGTTTTAGATGCCGTCCTTACTTCCCTCTGAACGGGCGGAGGAGGCAAAATTTTGGGTTGAGGCGGGCTGACCTGCATG
>JAYSZT010000294.1:0-15607 GCA_043737915.1 Acidobacteriota bacterium | reverse complement strand
TTTTACGGCGGCTATAGTTCAGTTGGTTAGAACGCCTGATTGTGGTTCAGGAGGTCGTGGGTTCGAGCCCCACTAGCCGCCCCATTAAATACACCCTTCCTCAGTCTCTCAAAAAAACCTTGTTTTTTCTGCCGTTTTTAGCCTATAATTTTAGGTTATTAGTTGTTCCAAAACACACCTTTTTTATGAGCCGCAAAATTACATATTTACTGTGCCTACTGGTTATAGCTTGCGTTTTGACTTCACCCGGGAATATGTCCGCCCAAAAAACCGTGGCACCAAAACAGGCGTGGGTCGAAGGCGAATTGCTCGTGAAATTCCGTACCGCCGGCGATTCCTTTGCAGCGAAAAGTGCGAATGAAAAGGTTGGAGCAAGTTTGATCGAAACTCTTGGAGACGCCAATTGGCAGCGTGTCCGGCTGCCAAACGGCCTCGCCGTTACCGACGCGATAGCAAGTTATAAAGCACTGGACGAAGTCGAATTCGTCCAGCCAAACTTTTACTACCATCTGCTCGCGACACCTAACGATCCGCAATTCACCAGCACCGGAATGTACGGTTTGGCAAAAATTTCGGCGCCTGCCGCTTGGGATCTTTCGACCGGCAGTTCAAGCGTCGTGGTTGCCGACATCGACACCGGAATGCTTTACACACATCAGGATCTCGCTCCGAACGCTTGGGTAAATGCAGGTGAAATTGCGGGAAACGGAGTCGATGATGACGGCAACGGATTTGCCGACGATGTGAACGGCTGGGATTTTTTCTATAACGACTCAAATCCGATCGACGACGCCGGCGGCCACGGAACGCACACCGCGGGAACGATCGGAGCGGCGGGAAACAATTCGCTGAATGTCGTCGGGGTAAATTGGAACGTGAAGATCATGCCGATCAAGATCTACAGCCCGGCAGGAACCGATTCGACATCGTCGATGCTTGTTAACGCATACGCCTATGTTCGTATGATGAAACTACGCGGGGTCAATATCCGTGCGACAAACAATTCATATGGCAACTGCGGCGAAGCTTGCGGTTATGATCAGGCCACAAAAGACGGCATCGACGCGATGGGTGACGCGGGCATCGTGAATGTATTTGCCGCCGGGAATGACAATAACAATAACGACACGAATCCTGGGATCTCGTATCCGTCAGTCTACACGTCACCGAGCATCATTTCGGTCGCAGCTTCGGATTCACTGGATGCCAAAGCAAGTTTTTCGAGTTACGGCCTTATTTCAGTCGACCTCGCGGCTCCCGGCGTCGGCGTTTTGAGCACCTGCAATGGATCGATATCGTCTACCTGCGGTAAAAGCGGCACGTCAATGGCAACACCGCACACGACCGGTGCAGTGGCCCTTCTGGCGGCCTTTAACCCAAATCTATCAGTCGCATCGCTCAAGGCGACCATTCTTAACACCGTCGACCCTCTCGCCGCCTGGACGACTCTCGTGCGAACCGGCGGACGTCTCAACATTGACCGGGCGCTTCGAAATCAGACAGTTTGCTCATTCCCGACGTCTATTAACGTTGGGACGAAGGGTGGAATTGTAAGTGTTAACCTCTCTCCCGGGCAGAATTGCGACTATCAGATGCGAAGCAATTCGAACTGGATCAAAATCACGAGTGCGGATACGATGAGCGGAAACGGCACGCTGACGTTTCGCGTTTCGGTCAATCCGACGATCTCTCGAACTGGCACGATATCGATCGGCGGACAGGCCTTTACCGTCACGCAACAACGAAATTGACGAAAAAACTCGCGAACCTCCAACTATTCGATCACTGCGAGCGTCTAACCAATTAATTTAGGTAACGCATCAGAAATTTGGAGACGCGATCGAGCAAGGATTTCCGCAACGTTTTTCTTGCCTAAGATGATGCAAAAGTAGTATATTGAGAGTTCTTGGCTTTTTGGTACCAGTTGCTGGAGCCTCAAACAGATTCTTTATTAACAGGAAATTACAATGAGAAAATTTTTCAAAGCGGGAAATAAAGCTGCGACAGTTTTTGCTATCGCGTCACTTTTCGCGGTTTCGGCTTTGGGGCAGACTGCGTTGCGTAAGGCTCTGGATTACAACAACGACGGCAAGGCAGATTACACGATATTCCGGCCGAGCAACAACGTCTGGTACATCAAGACCCTGGCCGCAGATACAGCTCAGCAGTTCGGCCTGGCCAACGTCGATTACCCGTCACCGGGTGATTTTGATGGCGACGGGAAAGGCGACCTGTCTGTCTGGCGTGACACGACCGGCATTTGGTATCGGCTGAACAGTTCTAATGGAACGTTCGTTGCGAACTCCTTTGGCCTGACGGGTGACGAACCTGTCGCCCGTGACTATGACGGCGACGGAAAAACAGATCTCGGCATCGTTCGTCGGTCGAATGGCGTGATGATCTGGTATGTCCTTCGCAGTGTGGACGGAGGATTTTCGGCAACGCAATTCGGTCTTTCGACGGATTACACCGCTCCTGGCGATTACGACGGCGACGCCAAATTCGACATCGGCGTTCAGCGTCCCGGTGCGACGGCTGCAAGCAACGCTACGTTTTACATTCAGCGAAGTAGCGATCAGGGATACACCATCGCGAGCTGGGGTCTCAGCAACGACTTGGTCGTTCCGGGCGACTATGATGGCGATGGCAAGACCGATCTCGCCGTGATTCGCGAAGGTGCGTCATCGACGGCTAACCTCGCGTGGTACATTCTCAGGAGTTCTGATGGGCAGGCAATTATTCGAAACTTCGGATTGACTGGGTCGGACCTGAGCGTCCAGAACGACTACGATGGCGATGGCAAAGCTGACATTGCGATCTGGCGTGACAATCCCGGCGTTTTCTACGTTCTGACGAGTGCGAGTAATTTTTCGGCTTCGACCCAGACGGGTTGGGGACTGCCTAGCGACTATCCGGTGGCGGCGTACGACACTCACTAATTTCGCGTTTCGATCAAGAATAGAATGGTTGAGGGTCTTTCGGCTCTCGACCATTTTTATTTGTCCTATTAATTTGCCATACTTTTCTCCAACTGAATGAGTAGCATCGATAGCACGATCAAACAAAAATTTGCCGAAAAAACCGTGGTGATAATCGGCGATCTCGTTGCCGATCAAAACTTGAACGGCACCATCGCACGCGTTTCGCGAGAAGCTCCGGTATTTATCTTGCGGCATGACGATACGGCAACCACGCCCGGTGCGGCAGCGAACGCGGCGGCAAATGTTGCCTCGCTCGGCGGCACGCCCTTACTCGTCGGCGTCACCGGGAACGACGCGAACGGAGATCTGCTCCGCGACGCGATCATCGCCGCCGGCATCGAGCCGAATCACATCATCTCTGATGACTCTGTGACAACGACTACGAAAGTTCGTGTTCTCGCCGGGCAATCCCACGCCGTCCGCCAACAGGTGATCAGGATCGACTACGAAAACAAGGCCGAATTTACCGACAATATGCGGGGACGGATCACAGACGCTCTCAAATTAGCCTGCGAGAACGCGGACGCGATAATTGTTTCGGATTACAGTTATGGCGTAATCGAGACGTCCACATTTGAGGCCGCACGAGCGATCGCACTGAGAAAGAAAATTCCGCTACTGATCGACTCGCGATTCAGCTTGAGCAAATATAGTGGAGCGACTGCGGCGACACCGAATCAGGACGAGGTGGAGCAGATACTGGGTAAGCATTTTTCTGAAGCAGATTGTTTTCGTTTAAGAGAAGAATTGGGTTACGAAGCGTTACTCGTCACTAACGGAAATAGAGGCATGCAGGTTTTCGAGAGCGAAGGCGTTTCAACGCAGATCGACGCCGTCGGTTCGCCTCAGCCAGTCGATGTGACCGGCGCCGGCGATACGGTGATCGCAGCCTTCGCTCTAGGCCTGGCTTCGGGGATGGATTTTGTCTCCGCCGCCCGAATTGCGAATCACGCCGGCGGCCTCGTCGTGATGAAAAAAGGTACCGCAACTATCACAACTGAGGAATTGATCGCGTCGATAAATGCCGAATCTAATCCTGAGGCCGCAAAGAAAACCAATGCCTGAAAGTAACGAATCACCTTCGAGCTCGCGCATTCTTAGCCGTGAAGACCTGCTCCTGACATTGACTCGAGCTCGGGCAAACGGTGCGACCGTTGTTCTGGCAAACGGATGTTTCGACCTGTTTCACGTCGGTCATGTCCGGTATCTAGAAGGTGCGAAAGCTATCGGTGGCATCCTCGTCGTAGGCATCAATTCAGATCGGCAAACCAAAGAATTAAAAGGCGAAGGCCGCCCGTTCATTCCCGAGAATGAGCGAGCTGAGATAGTGTCCGCAATGCGATGCGTGGATCTAGTAACGATCTTCGACGAACCGACCGTCGAGCAATTGATCAGAGCGATCCGCCCGAATATCCATGCTAAAGGCACCGATTACTCGGCCGAAACCGTCCCCGAACGCGACATAATCCGCGAAGTCGGCGGCGAGGTCGCGATCGTCGGCGATCCGAAAGACCATTCGTCGACCGAGCTGATCGCAAAAGTGGGAAAACGCTAAAACTAAAATCTTTTCAATTCAGACTTCTGAATTCCAACTTCTAACTTCTAACTTCTAACTTCGAACTTCTGACCAATGTGGAACGCCCTGACAAAAGACGAATTGATCATCGAAGTTTGGGAAAAGCTCGATTGTGAAAATGTCGGGGCGGCGGAGATCGAGGCGATCGAGGTCGCGGTCGCGGCCCAATACGGACCAGCGGCAGTCGATTCACCGATGCGGCTTGCACGCCTTTTGGCGGATGAAGGTGCTGATCTCAGGCACTCAGAGATCATGAGATTATATGTCGAACGTGCATCCGACCGTCCGTACGACGCCGCACTTCGTAATGTTTTACGGCTCGACGATCTAGGCTCTGCTTTGTCATCGTTACGCGATCTCGAGAATCTGCGGAAAAAATATAAAACGGATGATGACAAAGAAGGGTTACGCCAGCTCCGCGAAACTGCCCTCGCAGGTAAACGGGACTTAAACGCCGCCGCCAAATCGCCCAATACTGACGCTGCCGGACGCCTGGTAAACAACGAGATCTCGCAATGGCTATCGCTTTGGCTGCAAACTCCGGAGATCTTCGCGGACTGGATCGATATCCGGCAGAATGCGAAGGATTTCGTTGAGAAATTTGGCAAGATAGGTCGGGAGTAATTTTTTATGCGCCGATTTTACGCACCGGTCGAAAATATCCAGGAGAAACAGATCCATCTTGACCTGGAGGAAACACGCCATCTACGCGATGTTCTCCGGCTTAAAGTTCACGACGAAGTTTCCGTTTTTGACGGTGTCGGCCTTGAGTTTCTTTGCGTGATCAAAGAGATCGGAAAGAAAACGTCGGAGCTCGAGGTGATGTCCGAGACACAACCTGCCTCGCCTGAATCGCCGCTGGACATTACGATCGCCGCGACGGTTCTCAATGGTGACAAGTACGATCTGGTAATTCAGAAATCGGTCGAGCTCGGCGTGAGCACACTGGTGCCGCTCATCACGATCCGCTGTGAGGTGAAAATAAGTGAGGCCGCGAAACGGTTGGATCGGTGGCGCCGGATCGCTATGGAGGCGACAAAACAATGCGGCCGGGCGAAGCTAATGCGGATCGTCGATCCGGTCGGCTTTTCGCAATTTATCGATGATTCAAAAGGCGACAACCTTATACTTTTCTCGGAACGCGACGGCAAAGATTTTTCGACCGTCAAAGCAGGCAAAAAAATAACCGCCTTCTACGGACCGAAAGGCGGTTGGGATGATCTTGAATTAGAACTCGCCGGCAAAAGCGGCGTCAATATCGTCACACTCGGCGGGCGGGTACTGAGAGCCGAAACAGCCGCCATCGCAATAACCGCAGTTTTGCAGCATCGTTTTGGCGACGTTAACTAGGTGATCGTCCGAGGAGTTCGGGGCCGATAAAATGCGTCGCCCCGCTGCGTCAATTTTGCCTTCGTTCCCAACGTTTGGATGACAGACTCAAGCAGAGCTTTGTCATCGAGCTTGAAATTAACCACACCTTTGACATCCGCATCCTCATCATTGAACTGTACGACGAGATAGCGCTTTTTCTCCTTCATCAATCCGGCAAGACCGGCGCCGGGGAGCGGAATATGGCTGATCACCGATCCGGTGTAGACGTCACGGAGTTCGAATTCGGCGAAATGACAAGTAGCGATTCGAACGGGAACGAGAACATCTCCTTCCTTTCTTTACTCAGGAAGACCAAACGGTTGTTCGCGTCATCGATCTTTAACGTTCCCTCTATTTTTTCCGTAAATCCAAACAGTCCGCCTTCATATTTTGCCTCGAATGTCGGCGGAGCCGCCTTTACATTCGGATTGGCAGTTTTCTCCACCGGACGCGGTTGACCAAAAGCGATGGCCGAAAGACAGATCGCGAGCAGGGCGGCAAACAATAGATTTTTCATAATAGTCTCGGTATCGGAGCGTTCTATAGCCTTAGACGTTGGGGTGAGACTTTAAGTTGTTACTTTCGCAGATAATTTCCGGTCGTCGATGTAGAGACTTAGACGCTCGTTAGCGATGGCGACATATTCCGCGGATATCTCAGAGCCGAGCCAATGGCGATCTAGCTGATTCGCGGCCTTCGCTGTTGTCCCGCTGCCCATGAAGCAGTCGTAGACGAGATCGCCGGGTTCGGTCCATGTTTCGATCTGATCGAGCGCGAGTTGCTCGGGGAATATCGCAGGATGGTTGAACGCGATCTTGTCTTTCGAAGACGACGTTCCGACGTTGTAGTAGAAAATATTGTTCACCTTACGCTCTTTTGGAGCTACGTGATCGTGGGCTAGATCGTTTCGTCCAACCTTTGTAATTCGAAATGATTTGAATGATTTTTCCTGCTTTATCGGCTGAGTGATCGGGTTAAATGTTTTCGGCTGGCCTTTACTGAAGCAGAACATATATTCGAATGCCTGTCGATAACGTTTACCGCAGTCGCTCGGGATCGGGTTATTTTTCGCGTAGATCATCGTGTCGTGGACGCGAAATCCAGCATCCTGAAACGTGATCGCATGCCTAAAACTGGTCAGCGTTTCGTTCCCGTTCAGAGTCCGGTCACCGACGATCCAGATGACGACGCCGCCCGGTTTTGTGGCGCGAAAAAGTCCGGCTGCGATCTCCTCGACCGGAAAATGATAGCCGTTATAATCACGCAGGTCGTCATACGGCGGGCTCGTGATCGTCATATCGATCATATCGTCCGGCATACGGGCGAGCGTTTCGACGCAGTTTTCCTGATATATTTTGGCGAGTTCCATTTGTGAGGTCACTGCGGCCATTTCGCTAAAAACTCGGCGACAAAGGCCTTGTCGGGTTTGTCCGTTTCTGCCTCGAGGAACTCGCGAAATTGTTCCTGTTCGGTAAAATACTCTTCCTCGTTCAGCCTGCCTGCAAAATACACAACGCGGAGCCAAACAAGATAGGTGTTCAGCGTGTCGATCATGTTGTATTCGACGATCTTGGTGATGTCACGCTCGAGCCATAGATCGGTGACCTGATCGCCTTTGACATCCATTTTCCCTGGAAAACCGCAAAGTTTAGCGAGTTCGTCGAGACGCGGCGACATTCCACCGCGATTCGACAGTTTCGTCAGAATATCGAAATGGGCCTCGCTGTTGCGAGCATCGAAATAGTCCGGGCCTTCCCACGGTTTGTTCGGACGTTCGCTGAATGCCGGAGCCGTTATCTCGTTGATCAGACCGCGTTGGATGAGCACCTGGAGGTCGGACTCAGCCGAATTATAGCCGACAAGCTGCGGCTTTCGATCGCCGAGTATATAGAGAAAGCGGTCGATGATCGCCGCTTCGTCGACATCATCCGTTTCGAGCGGCAGCTTAGGCAGCGAATTGAGCGAAAATTCGACAGTTCGTTCGCCATCGCGATAAATTGGTTTTCGCGAGAGAAATGCGATCGAAACGACTCTTGAAAACATATATTTCAAGAACGGTCGAGGCATCGTCTCCGCATTGTACTGCGGCGAGTGTTCCCACAAACGCTGCATTGCGTCGAGTTCTGACGTATCATCCGGCAGGTCAAAAAGCCGTTTTGAACCCGCAGCGTCGGGCACCCACTCGAGGTCGAAAAACAGACAGAGATCGGCGATCGGATTCTTTATCATAAATTCGAAACGTATTTAGTTTTCTCGACAAACCTTTGCGTTTATTGGCGCTTACGCACGCGACACCGCAATTCTATCACACTAAAAAGGATCGGAAAAAACTCCGATCATTTGGCAGTAGTAGATGATTTTGAGATGCTCCGTTCAAAAGCTCTGAATTCTTCTTCGCGTGATTCAAGACTTTGCGGGAACCGACTTCATTTAACGCAAAGCCGCGAAGACCGCAAAGAAAGATCAGAATAACCGCCTAATTCTATTTCTCACCGACAAGATAAACGACGTGGTCGTCGCCCAAAACTCTTGCGGAATGATAAGTACCGGCGGGCATAAAATCACGATCTCCGGCCATCAGAATTACCGTCCCGTAGCGTTCGATGGTGAACTCGATCGAACCTGAAACGACCCAGTGTGACTGGTCTTTATCGTGTTTATGCATTGGATGGATCGAGCCGGGAGAGTCGCCCCATTGAAAGACGGTGTATCCCTCAGAGCTTAGAATGTGCCGTAGCATTGCGGGATTTGGCTCTGAGTTTTGATTCCAGCGTTCGACTTGATACGACAAGCTCATCGCAATATTTTGTATCTATTTGGCGAAAAATAGAAATTTAGAAACCTAAATTCTAATCGGTCACGGCTCCGAACGCACTAGACGAAACGAGTTTGGAATATTTCGCGGCAACGCCTCTCACACTCTTCAACCGCTGGGGCGGTGCCCAAAGTCGGCGTCTGACGGCAAGTTCGTCGTCGGTCAAATGTACCTGCAAGAGACGTCGGTCGGCATCGATCGTGATGCTGTCGCCTGTTTCTATGAGACCAATGTTGCCACCGACCGCCGCCTCAGGAGCGATATGGCCGACCACCAATCCGTATGTTCCGCCCGAGAAACGGCCATCCGTTATAAGAGCTACGGAATCACCAAGTCCGAGGCCGATGATCGCCGACGTCGGCGCGAGCATTTCTCTCATTCCGGGTCCGCCCTTCGGGCCTTCATATCGAATTACGATGACATCGCCGGCGTTGATCTCTCTCGCCATAATCGCGGCCATGCACTCTTCTTCAGAATCGAAAACCCTTGCCGGGCCTTCTATCTTTGAACTTTTAATTCCAGTAATTTTCGCAACGGCTCCTTCCTCAGCCAGATTGCCGCGAAGAATCGCGAGGTGTCCCTGCTCGTATATCGGCTTGTTGAACGGTCGAACGATATCCTGCCCGTCTGGCACGACGCCGGAAACTTCGGCTAGATTTTCAGCGATCGTCTTGCCGGTGATCGTTAAGCAATCGCCGTGAAGTAAACCATTTTCGAGGAGAACCTTCATGATCAGCGGGATACCGCCGGCTTTGTGAAGGTCCGTCGCAACGTATTGTCCCGATGGCTTGAGATCGCAAAGTACAGGCACCTTTCGGCGGATGGTTTCAAAATCGTCGATATTGAGCTCCACCTCAGCTGAATGGGCGATCGCCAATAGATGCAGGACGGCGTTCGTCGAACCGCCGGTCGCCATAACGACCGCGATCGCATTCTCGAATGCCTTTCGAGTAAGGATTTGGCGCGGTAATACCTGGTTTTCGACCGCTGCGGCCAATGTTCTCACAGACGCGTTTGCACTTTCGCGTTTCTCGTCGTCCTCGGCAGCCATCGTCGAGGAATAGGGCAAGCTCATTCCCATTGCTTCGATAGCGGACGACATTGTGTTCGCCGTGTACATTCCGCCACAGGAACCGGCACCGGGACAGGCGTGTTTTTCTACGGCCGTTAGCTCGGCGTCACCGATCTTTCCGGCCAGATGTTCCCCGACCGCTTCGAAAACGCTGACCACTGTTAAATCTTTGCCGTTTAGATTCCCGGCCTTTATCGTGCCACCGTAGACGAAGATCGATGGTATGTTGAGCCGGGCAATTGCGATCATTGCTCCGGGCATATTCTTGTCGCACCCGCCGATCGCCACGATGCCGTCCATTTGCTGTCCCTGACATACAGTTTCGATCGAATCAGCGATGATCTCGCGGGAGATGAGGGAATATTTCATTCCCGGCGTTCCCATCGAAATTCCGTCGCTGATCGTGATGGTTCCGAAAACCTGCGGCATCATTCCAACGCGTTTTGCCTCTACAATCGCCGCATCGGCTAGGCTCCCGAGGCTCATATTACACGGTGTGATCGTGCTGTAGCCGTTCGCGACGCCGATGATCGGCTTTTCAAAATCGCCGTCCTCAAACCCGACCGCCCGCAGCATCGAACGGTTCGGTGCCCGCTCAACACCGGCGGTGGTTATTCTGCTTCTGATGTTTCGAATCATTTTTTCCGTCGACAGATCTAGAGGAACTCCGCAAATACTATGCTGCTGAGGCCTTTTCAAAGAGCGAGAGCCGTTGCTCGAACGCTTTTCTGACTATCCTTATATCTTCGAGAAACACCGGTAGTTCGTTCATCCTGAGTGCCTGCGGACCATCGACCAGGGCTTTCAAGGGTTCGGGATGAAAATCGACGAGGATCATATTTGCCCCGGCGATGACGCCTTGGGCGGTGATGTGCATGATGTCGAGGATCTTGTCTGAGCTTCGCGAACGGCTGCCAACAGAGTGAGACGGGTCGATGCAGACCGGCATTCGGGTCAGGTGTTTGACGACCGGAATGTGGGCAAAATCGACGATGTTGCGGTGCGGATCGCCGATGTTCGTCTTCATACCGCGTAGGCCGAAAATGACCTTTTGATTGCCTTCGCTGGCGAGATATTCGGCGGCGTGGAGCGATTCGTCGAGCGTGATGCCAAACCCGCGTTTGAGCAGAACAGGAAACTCCTGCTGCCGCCCGACGATCTTGAGCAGCTCAAAATTCTGCGTGTTACGGGTGCCGATCTGGAGCATAACGCCGGTCGGATTTCCCGTCGCCGCAAGCGCGTCGTTGATCTCGTCAACGTGCGATTCGTGCGTGACCTCCATCGCGATCACCTTGATACCGTACTTCCCGGCGAGTTCGAAAACGTACGGCAGGCAATTTTTACCGTGGCCCTGAAATGAATACGGACTTGTGCGCGGTTTGTACGCTCCCATTCGGGTGCAGACTTGTCCGTTTTCCTGCAAAGCCTTCATCATCGCCTCGACGCTTTCCGGCGAATCAACGGCACATAATCCCGCAAAAACGTTGAGATTGTCCTGGCTAAAATTGACGCCGTTGTAGGTGAAATTATTCGGGCGTTGATCTCCTTTGTGCCGTCCGAGAACGCGGTAGACCTCGGACACGCGAATGACGTGCTCAACGCCGGGAAAGCTCTTCATTTCATCGACGGACAGGGCTGCCGTGTTGCCGATCAGGTGAAGTTCGGTCAGAAGTTTTTCGGTTCCTTGAAAGTTATGGACAAGGATCTCGATGTTTTGAAAATTCTTGAGATGAGCTTCTATTCGCTGAAATTCGCGCGTCTTCTCATCGATATTTGGTTTTAGAACGAGGATCATATAGGTAGTAATTCGTTAATAGCAAGAGATACTTGTCTTAATTCATCGCCGTCAGTCGGGTCGTCGAATATCGGCCGAGATAGCGGATCTCCTCGACCTGCTCGCGGATCTCCTCAATGGCTCCGGTCAGGTCAGCTTCGATCGCCGGGGCGTGGACGTCCAGATAAAAATTGAACTGGCCCGGCAAGTTTCGTATCGGCAGACTCTCGATCTTTGCGAGGTCGATGCGGCGGCGGACGAAAGGGCTGAGCGCGTTGTGCAGTGCTCCTGGCTGGTTTTTGAGTCTTAGTACCAGCGAGATCTTAGTACCGGCAGTTTGTTTATCGGGCTGAGGCGAAAGCAATGCGAACCTCGTGTAGTTTTCGCTGTTGTCCTCTAAATGCTCACGCAGAATTTTCCCGCCGTAGATCTCCGCTGTCCGTCGTCCGCCAATTCCTGCACGGGTCACGTCTCCGCTTTCGACCGCCCGCCTGACACTACCCGCGGTGTCGTCAGCGGGAACGCTCTCCAAATGCGGATACGCAGCAAAGAACCGTCGGCACTGTGCGAGAGCGGCCGGATGCGATTCGACCGTTCGGATCGTGTCCATCGTAGCTCCTTCACAGGCGACCAGATAATGCGATACCGGTAAGATCACGTCGGCGATAATGTGCAACGAACTGTCGAGCAAAAGATCAACGCAGCGGTGAACCGAACCGATCAGACTATTCTCAAGCGGAGCTAAAATAAGGTCGGCTTTACCGAGCTCGATCGCCGTGAAGAGATCTTCAAACGTCGGACACGATACCGTTTGGCAATCTTCACCCAAGATCCCAAGTGCCGCCTCTTCGCTGAAAGTTCCCCGATCGCCTAGAAACGCGACTCTCGACTTGCCGCTCAGACGCATAACTTCATTCTCCGGCGGCTCAGAATTCTCAAATGGTTCCTTGTATGTTTTTTGCTGGAGTTGCAGTGACTCATCGATAATTCGCTGAAAAATGTTGTCGATACTGTGTTCGTCGAACGGGCCGTTATTAGCCTGCCGCAGCCGCGACAGAACTTCTCTCTCGCGGTTCGGATCGCAGAGCGATGTTTCGACGCTGGTTTTAGCCGCACCGACCCTCAGGGCGATCTCGGCTCGCTTGTTCAAGAGACGCAGTAATTCGGCGTCGATCTGATCGATCTCCGCTCGCGGATTGTTGATCGTCACTGCAGTCATAAGTAAAGTTAACGCAAATTAGAGGAGACGCAAAGGAAGCTGAACTGCTTCCCCAGCCTCTCGTCTTTCGGAATTTGAGGTTGTCGTAGCGAAAATTAGACAGCCCACAGGAATTCCGACGGATTACTATGTAAGCTCTTGTCGACGCCCGAATGCCAGTCGGGGCGGGATTTCGAACAGATGTCGATCGCGACCGTGTCCTCGAGTGCCTCCGACGAGTGCTCAACGCCGGGCGGGATAAACACCATCTGATTGGCCCGCACGATCACTTCGCCGGTCGGCAAGTCGAAACGCCACGCACCCGAGAGAACAAATATGACCTCTTCGGAATCGTGCGAATGGGACTTCGTCACCTCGCCCTGCTGCACCTCGACCTTCGCGACCGTCAACGATTCCCCGTACGCGATCTTTCGCAAATAGGTGCTGCGAACTTCGTCGTTCTCAAGTTTATCGAGATCAAAAAATTTCATGAACGTTCCCCTTCACCTGCTAATTCTGTGCCGTATTTACCAATGTTTCCTGAGAAAGCCACGGCATCATCGCCCGCAACCGTGAACCGACCTCTTCGATCGGGTGACGTTCGCCCTCGCCCTCGAGGCGTTTGAAATTCTCTTTGCCGTTGTCACATTCGCTCATCCATTCGTCGGCGAACTGCCCGCTTTGTATCTCGCCGAGGATCTTTTTCATCTCGAGCTTGGTCGCATCGGTGACGATGCGGCTGCCGCGAGTCAGATCGCCATACTCGGCGGTGTTCGAGATCGAGTAACGCATATTCCCGATGCCGCCCTCATACAGCAGATCGACGATCAGCTTCATCTCGTGCAGGCATTCGAAATATGCCATCTCCGGCGAATATCCAGCCTCCGTCAGCGTCTCGAAACCGGCCTGGATCAGCGACGTCAGTCCACCGCAAAGCACTGCCTGTTCGCCAAAAAGATCGGTCTCGGTCTCTTCTTTAAAAGTAGTCTCGATCACGCCGGCACGCCCACCGCCGATCGCCGATGCATACGCCAAAGCGATCCCCGATGTATCACCGGTCAAGTCCTGATGAACAGCCATCAAACACGGCACGCCGCGGCCGCGAGCGTATTCGCTTCGCACCAGATGCCCCGGCCCTTTCGGTGCGACCATGAAAACATTGACATCCGCTGGCGGCTCGATCTTTTTGAAATGAATGCCGAAACCGTGAGCGAAGGCGAGATATTTCCCGGCCGCCAACGCCGGTTCGATGTCGGTGCGGTAGATCGAGGGACCGAGCTCGTCGGGGACGACCATCATTATGACGTCCGCCTTTTCAGCGGCCTCGCGGGTGAACGTAACCTCGAGACCGGCGTCTTCTGCTTTTTTCCACGACTTGCTGCCGGCGTGCAATCCGACGATCACGTCATAACCCGAATCCTTCAAATTATTCGCGTGTGCGTGTCCCTGTGACCCGTAACCAATGACGGCGATCCGCCTTGTTTTCAGAAGGTTAGCGTCGGCATCTTGGTCGTAAAATACTTTCATTTGTTCTTTCCTTATCATTCAAAATTCGAAATTAGAGTGGCTATTCTTCGCAACTTACAAGAGAATTTTCCGCAAAGCCGCGACGGAGCAGAGAAGCACGGTCATTCTCGTTTTTATTCGTTTTGCATCGGTTCAAAAATTCTCACGCTTCCTTGATCTCCATTCGTTTCCTTCATCTTGTCTTCTTTACACCTTTGCACCTTTGCGGGAAACTCTCGTCTCACGCCGCCGCCGCGACTGCTGCTTGTTCATCCGACATCAGTCGCGATAGGCGATTGATCGCTACGCAGCCGCTCCGGGTGACTTCGTTGACGGTCAGCGGCTTGAGCATGTCGATAAAGGTATCAACCTTGTCCATCGTGCCTGAGAGCTCGAGGATCATCTTGTCGTGCGAGATATCGACAACCTTTGCTCTGAATATCTCAACCAGACTCATAATTTCTTGTCGCTCATCACCCGATCGGACAGAAACGTCGATCAACGCCATTTCGCGTTCGATATGAGGCAAGCTCGTCACGGCTTTGACCTCACGGACGCGGGCGAGAGCCGAACATCGCTTCACTATCTGATCGACGGTACGTTCGTCGCCGTGGGTGACGACCGTCGCCTTTGACCATTCCGGTTCGAGCGTTTTGCCGACCGAGATCGTCTCGATATTGAATCCGCGTGCCGAAAACAACCCCACGATGCGTGAAAGCTCACCGGGCTGATTTGCAACAATGATCGATATCGTATGACGCATAATTTCGGTTGTCAGTCGTCGGTGGTCAATGGTCATTGGTCAGAAACGGAAAGTTAAATTCTAATTTCGGTCACTTTCTTCCTTCTGGCTACTATCTACTCCACCTACCTACTTCAAGATCATATTTCGTGACGCTCCGCCGACGGGGACGATCGGGAAGACGTTCTCTTCCTTGGAGACAACAATGTCCCAGATCGTGACGCCTTTGAAATCGAGGCCTAGCCTCAGCACTTTTTTTAATTCCGCCGGATCTTTAGCACGCAAACCCTGAGCTCCGTATGCCTCGGCGAGCTTGACGAAATCGGGCGAGATCGAAAGATCGACCTCGGAATAGGCACGTTCGTAAAACATTTCCTGCCACTGGCGAACCATTCCAAGGTAACCGTTATTCATTATCAGGACTTTGAGCGGCACCTTGTATTGGATGGCGGTAATGATCTCCTGATTGGTCATCTGAAAACCGCCGTCACCGACGATCGCAACGACCTGCGATTCAGGAACTGCTATCTGTGCACCCATCGCCGCTGGCAACCCGAAACCCATCGTGCCGA
>JAYSZT010000293.1:0-7210 GCA_043737915.1 Acidobacteriota bacterium | reverse complement strand
GTCGCGTTCCGCTGACGATATGTGCCGACCTAACGCCGCGATCGAGCAGAGCTATCAAGCTTTCTAGCTTCGGAATCATTCCGCCGGTAGCCTGGCCGGATTCGATCATCTTTCGGGCATCAGCGGCAGTTATTTGCGATAGCTTCGTATTCTCATCTTCTTCGTTTAGGTAAATACCGTTGACGTCAGTCAGTAAAATGAGCTTCTCGGCACCGAGACTCGCGGCGATCTCAGAGGCAATAGTGTCAGCATTGATGTTAAAGATCTTGCCTTCGTCGTCGGCTCCGAGAGAAGAAATGATCGGCAGATATCCACTGTCGAGCAGCGTATTAATAAGTGATGCATCGATCTTTACAACGTCGCCGACGTGTCCGAAATCAATCGTCTCAGTCACGCCCGTCTCCTTGTTCATAACATCTCTGGGCGGACGTCTCACCGCCTTAACAACGCCACCGTCGATACCTGAAAGACCAACCGCCTGCATCCCACGTCTGCGGAATTGGGCTAATATCTCGGTATTGATCTTTCCGCGAAATATCATTTTCGCGAGGTCTAGCGTGTCATCGTCAGTAACCCTACGCCCTTCGATAACGGTTTGAACGACACCTAATTTCTGCGCTAGTTCATTGAGTTGCTTCCCGCCACCATGAACAACGCAAACGCGGATCCCGACCTGATGTAAAAGAGCAAGTTCCTCTGCAAGCGAAGCTAAATTCTCTTTATCTTCAGTCACCTTTCCGGAGAACTTAACGACAAAAGTCTTTCCTTGGAATTTTTGGATATACGGGAGTGCTTCCCGAAGCAGATCTAATTTTTCCTGATGCATAATTAATGGCGGTTAGGACGATTCTTTCGTGTCGCAACTCGGCGTGATTGTCGTTTCAACGAACGTAATATCAGTCGACGAAAATAAACGAACGAACATTCACAATATCTTTGCCGCCGGGGACTGCGAGCGCGGCGATAATTGGTCGTTTGGGCGATTGCAGATGGCCGAAAGGCTGCGGTTGGCGTCGATAAATTTCTAAATCAAAGCTAGACTGTCTCTGCCTAGTTTACCAGTTCACTCAAAATTGCTTTTTGAATGTGCAGACGATTTTCAGCCTCGTCAACTACGACTGAATTTGGCGAATCTATCACTCCATCGGTTACGATCACATTACGTCGCACCGGCAAGCAATGCATAAAAATACCACTTGCTGTCCTCGACATCTTGGCTTCGTCAACGATCCAGTCTTGCCGTAAGTTCGTGCGAAAGTCGATATCTTTATCAGTATTCCCGTAGAACTGATGACCGCCCCAACTCTTTGCGTACACTACCTCGACTCCGTCGAATGCGGCGTGAGGATCGTCCGTGAACTCAACGCTCCCGCCATTATCGAGAACGTGGTTCTTAATGTCGGTGATCAATGCTTCGTCGAGTTCATAACCTTTCGGATGGGCGATTCGCAGATCATGACCGAATTGAGCTGTTGCGAGGGCAAAGCTATTTGGCACCGCCATGGGCAAAGGTTTTGGGTGCCAAGCCCAGGTTAGCAAAACTTTTTTTCTTCCGGTCCCAAGTTTTTCTCTGATTGTCATCATATCTGCCATTGATTGACACGGATGATGCATTGCTGACTCAAGATTTATGACAGGAACTGTCGCATACTTTGCAAAGGCATTAAGGATCGGATCTGTTCGTTCGGTTTCCCAGTCTTTCAGCTCTGCAAACGTGCGGACACCTATTGCAGACACGTATCGCTCTAAAACCCTTACAAATTCGGCCAGATGCTCAGTTTTTCCACCGTCCATAACCACGCCGTCACGGTGTTCCAATGTCCAGGAAGTTCCGCCAGGTTCAAGGATCACCGCATTACCACCAAGTTCGTAGATCCCGACCTGCATCGACGCTCGGGTGCGTAGAGATGGGTTAAAAAAAACAAGTGCAACTGATTTCCCATCGAGCGGCTTGTTTCGGATCTCACAATGCTTGATCTTAAGGGCGGACTCGATCAACGCCGTCAATTGAGTGGTAGAGAAGTCCGAGGTCGTTAGGTAATTTTTCAATTTGCGAGCACCTCCACCAACATATTGATCTCATCGACATTCGTGGAAAGAGGCGGTAACAGTCTGAGCACGTTAGGGTTACTGGACGTGCCAGTAATTATCTTGGACTCTAATAATTTCTTGTGAATTGGCGAACAAGGTTCGGAGAACTCAATTCCTAATAAGCATCCTTTTCCACGGACTGTGACGACAGACGGTACACCGTAGAGAGAGTCGCGTAGATGGTACTCAACCGTTTTCGCGTTCGCCACCATTTGGTCGGTCTCGATAGCTTCGACAGTAGCTAGAACGGCCGCCATCGCTATCATACCGCCGCCAAATGTTGTGCCGAGATCATTGACCTTTATACTCTCTGAGATACAACTATTCACTAAGCACGCCCCGACTGGAACACCGCTACCGAGGGATTTTGCCAAGGTCACGATGTCCGGCACAACTGCGTCGGCAAGATCACTTCCGGCAAAAAACCAGTTTCCTGTTCTTCCGATACCAGTCTGAACCTCATCAAAAATAAGAACGATCCCGAGTTCGTCACATAAAGTTCGGAGTTCGCGAAAAAATCCAGGCTCGGCCTCGGCAACACCAGCCATTGACTGGATCGGTTCGAGCATGATCGCTGCAGTTTCGCGATCTGCCACCGCCTTTACGCTTTCGATATCTCCGAATACGGCTGAAACGTGACCTGGAACGTTAGGCTTGCCGAGCTCTCGATATTTCCCGAGAAACGTTGCCGAAATCGAGTCTGCCGTTCGGCCGTGAAATCCGCCGGTAAACGTAATTACTTTTTCGCGTCGTGTCGCCATGCGGGCCATTCGCATCGCATTTTCGTTGGCCTCTGTGCCGGAGTTACAGAAGAATGCCTTCGTTAGTGGATCGGGCGCGACTGAAACAAGTTTTTCCGACGCTTTCGCTCTAATTTCCGAGTAAACGAGGTTTGAATAGAAAAGGACTTTTTCCGCTTGGTTCTGTATCGCTTTAACGACATGAGGATGCGAATGACCGCTTGCACAAACTGCGTGGCCGCCATACAGATCAAGGTATTTTTCTCCCTCGCTCGTCCAAACCCAGGAACCTGAACCGCGTTCAACGGAGATACCCATTTTGGCGTAGGTCTCTATTTGAAAATCATCTTCCTTCTCTTTGATCTCATTAAAATTCATCTGTTCTATGGATTTCCCCCGGTGAAAACAAGTCCGGTCTTTTCGTCGAGGTCAAACATGAGGTTCATGTTCTGGACTGCCTGCCCGGCTGCGCCCTTGACGAGATTATCTATTGCCGAAAAAACAACTACTTGCTTACCATTTGAATTAACTGCAATGTCACAAAAGTTCGTATTTTTTACCCAATTGATATCCGGTGAGCCCTGAACCATACGGACAAAGAACGATTCCTGATAAAAATGTGTGTAGAGATTCATCAGATCTTCATTTGTCAGCTCGGTCGTTGTTTCTAGATAACATGAAGCAAATATTCCACGTGACACAGGTAGGCTGTGGGTCATGAAGATCAATTCGCTTTCAAAATCACCCACCGACCTCAAATGTTGCTCGATCTCCGGTACGTGCTGGTGAGTAAACGGTTTGTATGCGTAGAAAGAGTTCATTCTCTGTGGATGATGTGTGTTCGCCGCAGCCTTCGCACCCGATCCGCTCGAACCTGTCTTGGCATCGACGATCACTTTTCCGCTCACTAGTCCGCTACTTATCATCGGAGCTAAAGCCAGCAATGTTGCGGTTGCGAAACATCCGGGATTTGCAATGTATCTCGCTGCGGAGACCGCTTCGCGATTGGTTTCTGAAAGGCCATAAATAAATTTCTTTTGCAATTCTATTGCCGTGTGATCGAGCTTATAGAATTCCTTGAATACATCCGGATCGTCTATTCGAAAATCGCCCGAAAGATCTATTGCCTTAATATTAGCCGGAAGGCTCGGAATAAGGCCGAGCGCCTGACCGTGAGGCAGAGCAAAGAATGCGACATCGTATTCGCTTAGCAGTGATAGATCAGTCGGTAAATTCGAGAACACGATATCCGTCAGTCCGTTCAGGTTTGGATGGACTTCCGCAACTGGTTTTCTCGCGTGTTCATTAGCGGTAACCAATCCAACCTCGACATTCGGATGGAATAGGAGAATTCTGAGCAGTTCACTGCCGCCATAGCCCGAACCGCCAAAGATCGCAGCTTTGATATTCTTCATACAGCCACCACGCTCCTTAACTTTTACGTCAAATCGAGTTTCGTCGAGACGAGAGAAAATAAACGAGAACCATTCCTGCGAGCGTTCCCGGCCATAAAACCGTAATTATCCTGGACGAAATCTTCTCCCATCTGAGAGTCTGTAACCGAACCTGCGATAACGTCGATAGCTATACCAAGATCTTGTAATACCGACTTTCCTCCGATAACTCCGACATAATCTGAGGCGCAAAAGACAAAAGACGAGATCGAATTCCGAATTTCGGTGTCTTTTAGAACCGAATCGACGGAATAACCTCCAACAATGCCATCGCCTAACTCAATTACGATCAGGTCAGGCTTGAAACTGTTGAGATGATTTAGAATGGCCTTTGCGATAGGTGCGAGATCGCCATAATCGACGGTCGAGGGTAGTCCGCAGTCCAGAAAACTCGCAGTTGCGACCGCCCCATGATCCTGCATATGCAAGGTATCGCGAAGGCAGGCAATTCCCGATAATTTTGCCGCCGCCACGCGCATTCCGGCGTTTGTCGCCTGTTTGATGATCTCGGTCGCCGCAACTGTTTTACCCGAATTCATACACGTACCAGCGACAATTACGATCGGCGCTGTTGGAAGTAACGATTTCGACGGTTTCAATGCATTGTCTGAAATATTCAGTATCTTGCCATCAGGATCGCATGCAATACCGACAACCTCGACCGCTATCGCGTCCGAGAGGGAAGAATGATGCCCCGTACATTCACCAATAACGCCACCCATATTGAGTAGATGAAGCTTGTCCCCGCTCTTAATAGTCGACGGAACATCACCGACAAAACCTTTTAAAGCTCGACGCTTACCCAATACACCGAGGATCGTGTCACCCACATTTATTTTCGCGAGCCTGCCGGTTGGCAATTCCAAGTTGCCGTACGTAACGCTCTCCGAAAGAGCTTTAACCGCGACTACATCACCCACCGAAGGAAAAAGGCATTGCTCGACGATCGCGATGGACCGACCGAGATTCAACGCCGAAACTGATGAACCGGCCTTTTCGATTTCAACGGTCTTCATAATTTTTCCTTAAATAGCGAACAACTCGGTGATCTTTCTTAAAACGGACGTTTGTGAATGTTCGTCGACGACTGCAATAAAGATCGTGTCGTCACCCGCAAGTGTACCGATGATCTCCGGGAAGGCCGCCGCATCGATCCGAACCGTGATCGCGGAGGCAAGACCTGGTAAACATCGCCCAACGATGAGATTCGAGCCAGCGGGAATCAATTGAACCTGACCGTAAGTGGGCACCGCCGTTGGTCGCTCCGGTCGCAAATATCGTCCGTTGGCTTTAACTATCCCAAGTTCCTCGAGATCCCGCGAAATGCTTGCCTGCGTCAGGTTAAAACCTTTAGCCGCCAGCCCAAGTGCGATCTCACTTTGGCTAGTGATAGTACCGTTGACGATTATATCTAGCAATGCAGTATGTCTGTCTCTTTTACTCGCCACAATGTATAATATACATACTATATGTATATTATGCAAGAAACTTTTGTTTATAAAATGATATCTACGATATTCAACGATTGTGAGAGCCTCGTGAAATTCTAGAACAAGGCGAGTTTTATGCGGAGAAACTTTTTAGGGTTGGCACGGAAATCATTTAGGAGTTTTGTTCCTTCTCCTGTGAACGTCGCAACGTTGTTGGCAGTTTGGTTAACGCTGTTATAAAGCGTTTCGTCGTTTAGGAGTTTGCCGATCGTGCCTTTACCGGCTTGGGCTTCTGTTAAGATCGATTCAATTCGAGCGGTAGTTGAATTAAAACGGGAGATCGCATCACGCGCCTCGTCGTATAGTTTGTCATCTTTTAGCAATTTGCCTGCGGAACCTTTTCCATCTTTAAGATCTGCTGTGACGACCTTAATATCATCGGCTATCAAATTGATTTTTTCGGCAGATCTCTGAAGTTCAGCGATCGCAGCTCGCGTATCATTGTAAAGGGCGTCATCATTTACAAATTTACCGGCCGCTCCTTTTCCTGTCCTGATACTTGTCGAAATTGCTTCGAGCTCGGCGACTGTTTTATTTAGATTATTATAGAGCGTTGGGTCGTTAAGCAATTTGCCGGCACTGCCCTGACCGGAATTGATCTTGTCGATCGTCTTCTGCAGGCGTGTCATCGTCGCACGGGTTTCCGAAACAGCACCGTCGAGGCTTTGATAGAGCTGTTCGTCGTTAACGATCTTACCGAGTGTACCTTGTCCGTTATTTGCTTTCTTTAGGATCTCATTTGCGGGACCGGAAAGTTCGTTTATTTTGCTTAGTAACTGGTTACCAGTCTCAGTGAGTTGGTTGAACGAAATAGCCGCACTTGATTTTAATACCGTATCTTGCGAGACGGAAGCTCCTTTGGACGTGCCAGCCGAAATATTGATGATCTTATCGTTACCGAGAACCGAGGTACCGATCAACTGGGCGGTTGAGTCCGTTCGAATCAGCTCAACGATAGGCTGATTCTCTAACATACTTGCGATCGCCAGCGTGGCCTCGATGCGTTCTCCTTCTGGGGATTCTTCGGTTAAAAACTTAACATCCTCAACCTTGCCGATGGAAACTCCTGCTAATTGAACCTCAGCGTTTTTCCGCAGTCCGTCAGCGGTATTAAAGCGTGCTTTGAGCCGGATCTTTTTCTCGAACGGATTAAAATCACCGCTTGAGTTAATGATCAAAAACCCAAATACGAGCAACGCGGCAAGCATAAAAATGCCAACGCGGAGCTCACTGATTCCAATTTTTGTTGTACTTCTTGGCATCTGTCGCTATTTACCGCGAATAAATCGATGAATGTAAGGATCGTCCACCTGACGTAACTGTTCGTCCTTACCGCTAAAAATTATACTGCCCTGTCGAAGCATCATGACTTCGGTATTGATTAGGCACAGCGATTGACCTTCTTCGACAAACTGCACGTGCCCTTTTCCGTCAA
>JAYSZT010000292.1:0-15646 GCA_043737915.1 Acidobacteriota bacterium | reverse complement strand
CCGGCGTAACTAAAATCTTCCAGGTAGTGCGCCAGTGACGTCCCCGCACAGCCCGCACCAAGTATTAAAATGTCAGCCTGTCTCAAGCCAATACCTCTTTTTGTTTTTCAACAATTCGGAATACGATCTGGAGTTTGTGCTTAAACTTACGTTTAACACACAAACTCCAGACCATAGGTTTCTTTTACGAACTAATTTGCAAGTGCAACGTCGCCCGCCGGGACCTGTTTGTTACGACGTGCAAGTAATTGCGCGCCGGCTATGTAAATAACGATTCCAGGACCGATCTTGTTGATCTGGTCGCCGAGGTTATAAACCGCGTGAACGATGTTGAGGTCAAGTTGCGGAAACAGCGATGGGATCATGTAGCCGATCGGATAGATTCCCCAGCCTGTGATCACGAACAAAGACATGATCTTAACAGCCCACTGCTCTTCAGGTTCGGCTGTTTTCGCCAATTCTTTGACAGTCGTGTAGAGGAAATAGACGATGGCCAGATAGCCAATGGTCGAGATCGCTCCCCAAGCGAGGTGAGCCGTGTTATTGGCAACATACTGTTCACCGATGAATCCGGCGACGATCATGAACAGATCGGCGACAATCAAGTAGGTCACCACTTTGCCAACCTTTCGGCCGCCAGCAACTGCCAACGGAATTTTCGCTACCAGAAGTGGCGTCGTGATCAGCCAATCCATGTAACGGAAGTTAATGATCCCGAAGAAGGAATCACTAGTGATCTTCGCATAATTACCGGGGTTCGCCGCGAGGAGCGGTAGTGTAACGTCGGAGTACAGACCTTTCATGTAGAAATAGTGAAAGGCGGCGATGCCGACGACTATTGCCGATAGCGTCAGAGCTGTCCGATATTCAGGTGCAACACTATTTCGCTGCGTGATGAAAAAAACAAAAGCCGCCCCCATCGAAATGTAGGCGACAAAAAATGTGAAATTCACGATCATCGGCAAGATGCCGACGTCGGCAGCGTTCACCAAGCTGGTCGAAAAACCAAGCGTCGCTGTAAAAACCGTTGATAACATATTTACCCTCTCTTTTCTTTTCTTTTTGTTTTCTTTGTTCTTTGCAACCTTGCTGGTAGGCCAAACAAAAAAATAAGGCTGTCACTCACAACTTTTCGTTTGATCGAAACAAAGTGAGTACGTCTTTTTGCTTACCAACTAGAACTCAAAACCCGAACAATAAGATTTCAAGTCCGAATACTAAGAAAGCCTTAATAAAAATAAATTGCAATTGGGTGGAGGGCCCGGTTATATAAACGGGAAGATAACACCTTAAAAATACTAAGTCAATCGAAACCGCCCAAAACGATTGCAGGATTTTCTAATTTATAAAGTAGCGTTTCAAATATGGAATTTCTTAATTTTCCAACGCATAAATAATTTATCCAGCCAACGAGCGAACCTTATCGCGATTAGGTTTTCCGTTCTGCGACAACTATTAGTGAATAATACCGAGGGGCCGCCTCGAACCATTACCAAAAAAAAGGCTTCCCCCGAAGAAAAAGCCTCAATGATAATTTTTTATCGATATCTTACGGTAAAGTGGTCGGACTGGTCGACCGGTCTTCCCGAGGATCTAGCGTTGCGGTTGCCCCCATATTTCGCGGCTTTGCGTTCTTCACGTACTTGTCGAACCACTTTGTCATCTCGTAAAGCGTGTGCTCAGTCGATTCTCTCGCGGAGTATCCGTGCGATTCGAGCGGCAGTATAACGAGCCTTGCGGTGCCGCCAAGTCCCGTCATTGCAGCGTAAAGCCGTTCCGATTGGATCGGGAACGTGCCCTGATTATTGTCAGCCTCACCGTGGATCATCAAGAGCGGCTCATTGATCTTATTCGCGTAAAAGAACGGTGAAACCTTGGTGTAAATATCGGTCGCCTCCCAGAAATTACGGCGTTCCGATTGAAACCCGAATGGCGTAAGCGTTCGATTATAGGCTCCGCTACGGGCGATCCCGGCCCGGAAAAGATCACTATGGGCAAGCAGATTCGCCGTCATGAATGCTCCGTAGCTGTGCCCGCCGACACCAACTCGTTCCGGATCAACGACGCCCATTTCCACGCCTTTGTCGATCGCCGCTTTCGCTGAATCGACGACTTGTTTGACGAAGGTATCGTTCACGGTCAGTGGATCGCCGACGATCGGCATCGTTGTGTCGTCAAGGATTGCATACCCCTGAAGCAAAAAGAAAAGATGCGAGTAACCGCCGATCTGCGTGAACCGACTCGTCGAGCCCGAAACCTGTCCGGCTGTCGAATTATCGGTGAATTCGAGCGGATATGCCCACACGACGGTCGGTAAACGCTCGCCTTTCTTGTATCCGGGCGGCAGATAAAGCGTAAACGAAAGGTCAACGCCATCAGCTCGCTTGTACTTAACGAGCTCCTTCGTGATTCCGCGAAGCTGCGGAGCCGGGTCTTTGAAGTCGGTCAGTTTGCGGTCGAAAACGGCGATGCAATTCGTATTAGGCGGGCATACCTGATGCAGAAACAAATTCGGCGGATCGGTCGGCGATTCTTTTCGCGTGATGAACTGCGCACCGCTGTCGTCGACCATCGCCACAAAAGTTTCATACTCGCCCTTAAATGCGCGAAAGATCTCTTGCGTTTTGAGCGTTTTAGTATTCATCCGGCGCAAAAACGGCCGGTCGCCGTCTGGCGAGGCTCCAGTGCCGGTGAGAAAAATGTCTTCGCCGTCCTGGCGAATGACACTGCCGCCATTCGGCAAAGTCTTCGTGACGGGTTGGCCGATATCGTTGTAACGGTCGTTAACGTTATTGTCAGAAACCAGCTTTACGTTAGACGCGTCGCGGTAATCAGTGGAGAAGATCCGCCTCCGCTGCGTGTCGCGGTTGTAATCGTTAAAGATCATCAACCCGTCTCGCTCCCCGAACTGGCGGCCCTGATATCTCTGCTCCGTCTTGAGCACTTCGCTCGGCTTTCCATCGAACGGCATCGCAAAACGCATGAGTTTATCGCGAAAGTCGGCCTTTGTCTTCGGGTCTCCGCCGTCCAGAGCCTCTGCCCACATGACGGTCGCGGGCTGGGTCGGGATCCACGAAATGCTACGCGGACCAACCGGCACGCCCTGCACCGGCAGATTATTCTGCAGCGGCAGAGTGACTATCGGAGCCACAACTTTGGCCGTCATGTCCCATATCTCCACTTTTTTGGGAAACCGATTGAATGGGAACTGGTACGAGAATGGGCGTTCGATACGCGAAACAATTACGAATCGGGAATTCGGCGAGAACTCCGCGGTGTCGTATATCCCAGGCTTACCGATATTTACGACCGAGCCCTTCAAATCGAGCTTGGCGATCTGCGAAGTGCAGTAGTATTCGAACAGCTTTTCGTCATTCGGACTTTTCAAAAGGTCCTGAAAAGTCGCAACGGCTCCCGTTCGTCCCGATGTTTCCTGTATGTTAGGCTCGGTCGGAACGAGATCGCGATACGCTGGTGCCGGCCCGCGGCCCGCCGGAACTAGAGTGGCAGTGATCGTCTGTGAATCCTCCCAACCAAATCCTCCAATTGCAGTGTTTATATAGACCGTGCCCATCCGAGATGCCTTGGCAGTTGCCGTGTCGATCACCCACATTTCCACTCCTTTCGGAGTGATCAAGCCTACTGCGATGTGTTTCCCGTCGGGCGACCATTGAGGCGAAATGATCTGTGCTCCCTTGGGAAACGAAACCGCCGTCTCTGCCCCATCGGAGATATTCTTGAGCTTGATACTCACAAAATACGGCTGACGATGTTGGCCGTTGGTATTCGGATTTATTCGCAAGCCAGCGATCCGCAGCATCGGCTGAGCGAGTTCAGCGATCGGCGGATAGCGAAGCGGCTCGAACAACGCGATCTTATCTCGCGACGGCGAAACAGAAGATGTCGGGATCGCCGGAGCATTCAGCACATCCATTATTTCCTTCGCCGGCTGCTTATAACTGCCCTGTGCCGCCGCGAACACTGGAAATAAGAAAACAAGAGCTATCAATAAAAGTTTTTTGTTCATATCGTTCGAATACCTCAACAAATTACGTCTGCGAAATCCTCACCATTATTTTTATTTTTACACCTACTTCTTTGTAAATCCGTCGATCACCTTTCCTGCGATCATTGGAATAAATCCTTCTTCGGAACCGTGGTTCTCGGTAAAGACGACGAGCACGAATTTACCGCCGTCCGGGGTCTCAATGTACGCCGCATCGTGCCTCGACTTGCTCGTCCAGCCCGCTTTTGACCAGATGCGTGCCTCTTTCATCCTTTTATCGATCAGTGCCTTACCGATATATTCTTGTGCCTGAACATCGTCGCCTTTTGCAAAAGGATCGCGCTTCAACAACCCGACCATCTTAAGTGTCGATTGTGTGCTTGCGATCCGCCCGCTCACGATCTCGGCCATCAAACGGGCGGTCGCATCGGTGGTAAGCATATTCCGGTTCTCGCCCTTATAGTTCCGCGACTGCTGCTCGATCCCGTAGGCATCTTCGCAGAAAGTTTTTTGGTTGACGTTGATATTCGTGTAACCCATCGCGTTGAAATAACGGTTCACACGGTTTCGTTTTGCCTGCCATATCTGGAATTCCTTTTCCGGCATTTCGGCACCGCTGCTCGTGCCGGTGATTACGTCGAGAACGTACTGAGTCGCTTCGTTCGACGAATCAACGATCATGTCGCGCAACCCGCGTCCAAGTTCCGGCGAAAGACTGACCTTGCCGTCCTCGATCTGCCGCGATAAAGCCGCCATATAAAAGATCTTCACGACGCTGGCCGGATAGATCCGCTCATTGCCCCGGATCTCCGCGGTCTTCCATTTTCCTGGGTCACGAAGGTCGATCAATGTCGCCGCAACCTCTTCAGGTTTAAAACCTTTTGCCTTGAACGCCGTCATCGCATCCGCAACCGCCGAGTTCAAAACCGCCTGAACATCCGTTGAGGCTTCCATAACCGGCGGTCTGTAAGTTTTGGAGATCGCGATCTCAGCACTGGCTTCTGCTTTTTGGGCATTTACGGCTTGATGAACTAAACTCAGGACCAGCAAACAAAAAACAGTTCGAGTAAGCATTTTCATTCGAATAACCTCAGGGATTCTTTACGGAAAGCGATTTTCAGAGTATAAACGAAAAGCAATTACGAAAAAAGTACAACTCCGTTACCGCCATGAAATAGAAATGACAGAAGACAAACTAGTTCGCGGCCTCGGCCGTTGGGATCTCACGGCGATCGCAATAAACCTCGTAATCGGTACTGGAATATTCATTCTTCCCGCCGAGGTCGCTGGCCTGATCGGAAGCTTTAGCATCTTTGCTTTTATTCTCTGCGCAGTCATCGTCGGACTGATCGTACTTTGTTTTGCCGAGGTTTCAAGCCGCTTTCAGAGCACGGGCGGTATGTA
Organism: Acidobacteriota bacterium; assembly: GCA_043737915.1. Lineage (GTDB taxonomy): Bacteria > Acidobacteriota > Blastocatellia > Pyrinomonadales > Pyrinomonadaceae > OLB17. Next base: position 10,236 of record JAYSZT010000292.1, on the reverse strand, counting down.
TCTCTACGCCAAAGATGCGTTTGGTCCGGTGGTCGGTTTTGAGGTCGGCTGGCTCTATTGGGTCGTCCGCGTTGCGACCTTCGCTGCGAACTGTAACGCACTTCTAATCTATCTTGGATTCTTTTTTCCTACTGTCGGCGAAGGCTGGCCGCGAATCGCAGTCATTACGTCCGTGATTGGCTTGATAACGCTCGTCAATCTGCTCGGTATCCGCGAATCAGCGATCATGACGAACCTTTTCACCGTCGGGAAACTATTGCCGCTACTGCTCTTCGTGGCGGTGGGAATGTTTTTCGTCCAGCCGGCGAATTTCAATTTCGCTCCTGGTCTGGAATACGACAAATTCAGCCTCGCGATCCTTCCGCTGATCTACGCATTCGTGGGGTTTGAGGCCGCCGTAATTCCTGCCGGTGAAACGAAAGATCCGAAGAAAAATCTGCCGTTTGCCTTGCTAACGGCACTCGCGATCGTCACGGTTCTGTTTATACTCATTCAGATCGTCGCTATCGGCACCTTGCCCGGGCTTGCCGAATCGAAACGCCCACTGGCCGACGCCGCCGGCCAATTTATCGGACCTTTCGGCGCGACATTCATCGCTTTTGGAGCGTTAATTTCAATTCTCGGCAACCTGAACGGCGGATTTCTCGCATCATCCCGCCTGCCTTTTGCGATGGCTGAGCAAAATGACCTTCCTGGAATCCTCGCGAAAACCCATTCGAAATTTAAGACGCCTTACGTCTCGATCCTGATCACATCGATCGTCATCCTTGTGTTAACGATCCAAACCTCATTTTACAAAGCGGTCGCGATCGCTGTAATAACGCGGCTTCTCGTTTACGCGACAACTTGCATCGCCTTGCCGGTCTTTCGCAGACGAAAAGATGCACCGGTCGCCGAATTTAAGGCTCCGTTTGGAGTCCTTGCGGCATTTGTTTCCCTTGCTTTGATCGGCTGGTTACTGCTGCAGGTAAAATTCGAGGAACAGGCAATTCCTGTCCTGATCGTCAGCGGGGTCGGGATCTTGATCTATCTCGCCAACAGGTATTTCGGCACTCGAAAGGTCAATTCGAATTGAGCCGGGATTTAACCAAATACACCTTCACCGAGGACATTTTCACGCAAATACGAGATCGTGTCCTGAAGTGTCTCTTGCGGATCGCGAGGTGTGAATCCGAGTTCCTCCTCGGCTTTTGATGAATCGAAATACCAAAAACATTCCGCCTGCTCGACCTCATTCGGTGCCACGGGTGATGCTTTTCCCCAGTTTTTATAGATCGAACTAATAAAACTCGAGCCTGCCATCGCCAATTTCTTCGGGATCTTGACCATCGGTGCCGAAACGCCCGACAGCCGTTCGAGACGTCCGAAAAACTGCTCGAAAGTCATATTCGCGGCCCCGAGCAAATATGTTTCCTGATGTTTGCCTTTTTCGAGTGCCGAAATAAAGGCGTTTGCCGCATCGCGAGCATCGACAAAATTCACGCCTCCACTCGGGCAATACGGAACCTTCCGCCCCAGGAAATCGAGCACCGGCTTCGTCGAACTTATCCGGTCATCGCCCGGGCCGAGTAAGAGCGATGGATTCATAATAACGAGCCGCTGAGCTTCGCCGTTAAAATTCTCAAGCGCCGCCCGTTCCTGATAGTATTTCGACGCGTAGTACGCCCATTTTGTGAACAAGTCGACCGGTTGCGGGAACGTCTCATCGAATACCTGTTCGTCCTCGCTTACCGCTATCGTCCCGCTCGATGAGGCAAGTAGCATCGTCTCGATGCCTGCTTCCGTCGCCGCCTCGCACAATAAACGCGTACCTTGAAGGTGAATGTTATTCATCGACATCGCATCGTCATTATCACGCGAAACCTTGCCCGCGAGATGAAAGATAGCCGAAACATTCTTGCAAGCCTTCGCCACGTCCTCGCGGTTCGTGACCGACCCTTCAACAGCTTTTACGCCCGCGTCCTTCATCCACTCAGGAACGCTCGACGCCATTACCTTCAGATTCTTTTCTCCAGAATCGAGAAACTGCCGCACTATGTGCGTACCTAGAAAGCCGGTTCCACCCGTTATCAAGATACGTTTTTCAGTTTTAGCTACTGCTTTTATTTTGGCCATAAATATCTGATATTTTGCTTCTATTTCTGAAGCAAGATCGGCTCACCAAATCCCAATTCCTTCAGTCTCGGCAACTGCGTCTTCGCATCGCCAACGACAAGCCAGATCATCTTATCGGCATTTAAGTATTTTGCCGACAGGTCTTTGATCTTATCAACGGTCATACCTTTGACGACCTGTTCGCGGCCTTTGACGTAGTCATATTTCCAGCCGTATTTGCTGATATTCTCCAGCATATTTAGCTTCGCACCGGCCGTTTCAAAGGCTCGGGCATTGCTCTTGATCAGGAAGCCCTGAGTTGTTGCGAGGTCCTGTGCAGAATAATTTTTGCCGTAATCCTGCAAAATGTTCTTGATGAGCTGAGCCGATTCGAGCGTCACATTTGTCCGAACGGAACTGCCGATAGTGAATGCTCCCGGGCTAAGAGTGCCGCCAAAGCCCGAGTTGATGCCGTAGGTGTAACCCTTTCCTTCGCGAAGTTGCTGTGTGAGCTGCGACGCAAAACCACCGCCACCGAGAATGTAGTTCATCACGATCGCTGGATAAAAATCTGCGTCGGTTGCCGCCAAAGCAGGATATCCGAACCTGATGACCGACTGCTTTGCATCCGGCACATCATAGAAATAAACCTGAGACTTTGCTGGAGCAGCCGACGTTTTGTAGACAGGAATTTCAACATTTTTTGCAGTCCAACGATTGTTGATATTCTTGAACGAGCCAATGATCTTCGCCTTATCCAAGGCTCCTACGACATGAACGCGGGCGACCGACGGCGACATATTCTTCGCGTAAAACGCTTTTAGATCATCAAGTGTGATCCCCGCGACGGTTTCCGCCGTTCCGAGGCTGCTACGTGAACGAATGTTTTCTTTCCCATAGATCAGCGTGTTGTACGCATTTTGTGCGATCGCATTCGGATTGGCAGACTGCTGACGGATCTGGCTAAGCGTACTTTGCTTGGTGAGCTCAAATTCTTTCGTATCCCATCGCGGTTCGAAGAGGATCTCTTCGACGAGGGCGAGCGTCGCGTCATAATTTTTAGCGAGCGTGTTCACGCCGATCCGCACGTCTTCGGTTCCGGCACTGACATCTATCGACGCACCGAGTTGTTGGATTGCTTCTTCGAGTTCCTGCGGGGTCTTTTTCGCCGTTCCCTGGGTCATCATTCGCGCCATCAGATTGGCAACGCCGACCTTTTTGATGTCGTCGAGCAGCAGTCCGCCATCGACGACGATCTCGAATTGCACCAGCGGAACTTCCCTGTTTTCAATACCATAGACACGCATGCCGTTCGAAAGCTTATCTTCCCAGATCGCCGGTATCTTAACTTCCGGAGCCGGACCGTATGGCGGCTCGACGCTACGGTCAAAGGTCGAAGGGGTCTTTTGATAAGTCGCGACAACGTTCGGATCAACCGCATTCTCGGCTCCCTGCACGATCTTCTCTTCAACAACCTCAGCCTTTTTCGACCCTTCGAGAGCTAGAGCGATCTTACCTTTCGGCACAAAGCTGGTGGCAACAAAATTCTTGCCCTTGACGTATTTTTGATAGACCCGCACCACATCGGCGCTCGTCACGGCGAGGATATTCTTGATATCTTTCTCACCAAAACCGGGATCGCCGGCGAAAATACTGTACTGAGCAAGTTGTGACCCCTTGCCTAAAACGCTCGACAACGAATTATAGAACTGCGTCTCTTGCCCCGCTTTTATACGGCTTAGGTCTTTCTCGGAAATGCCTTCTTTCTCAAATCTCGCAAAAGCTTCACCAACTGCCGTCGCAACTTCGTCCAGGTCTTTGTCAGGGAATGCTCGCACCGATAGTTCGAGATTTCCCGCTAGTTCTGACGTAGAGTTAAAGATCCCGACGTTCGGTGCCAGTTTCTTTTCTTCGACAAGAACCTTGTAAAACGGAGCCGTTTTGCCGCGTGACAAATACGATGACAAAACGTCAAGGGCGTACGAATCCGGGCTATAATCCGCAACGGACGGCCACGCCATAGTTAATTCTGGGACATTGGCAAAATTGTCTTCGTGATAAAACTTGACCGTCTGCGGAACCACGCCCGGACGCTTTGGCTGAGGTTTGATTTCCTCAGCACCTCGTTTGATCTCACTGAAATATTTCTTCACCCAACTTTTCGCCTGCACGGTGTCGAAATCACCCGCTACGACCAGCGTAACGTTGTTTGGCACATACCAGCGGCGGAAAAATTCTTTGACGTCTTCGAGTTTAGCGTTATCCAGATCTTCGAGCGAACCGATGACTTGCCAATTATAAGGATGATCCTCTGGAAACAACGCCTTATCAATTACATAAGAGGTGTGCCCATACGGATTGTTATCGACGCTCTGACGCTTTTCGTTCTTAACGACCTGCTTTTCCTTCGCTAAAACCGGATCGGTCACCGTATTTATAAACCATCCAAGCTTGTCTGCCTCGGCCCATAGCATTTTTTCAAGCGCGTCTTTCGGAACCGTCTGCAAATAGTTTGTTCGGTCGCGGCTCGTCGAACCGTTCGCCCCCGAACCGCCGATCCTCGCCGTCATCTTATCAAGCCCGCCTTTGCCGAGGTTCTCAGATTCGAGGAACAGCAGATGCTCAAACAAATGAGCAAATCCCGTCCGTCCCGCCTTTTCCCTCGCGGACCCGACGTGAGCCGTAAGCGAAACCGCCACAACCGGGTCACTTCGATCGACATGAAAGATCACCTCAAGCCCATTAGGCAAAGTGAATTTTTCATAGTCGATCTTAAGAGCCTGACCAGAAGCTGAAAAAACCGGGAACAACAAACAGACTAGCAGTAAATAAACTTTGGCGAATTTCATGATTTGATCCAAAAAGATTGCGATGAGACGTTTGTAATACGGAAAGCCATTTTCAAAGGTTTTCCTCTGCACCCTTGCGTTAAGAACTCCCTTAGGGACTAACCCTCAATAACAGACTCGATCTTTCGCGTTTTCCGCCGCTCGGCCTTCCATTGTTTGCGAAGAGCTTCAACGTTAAACTTTGTCCGTGTTCCGTCGCGCATATTTTCGATCTCGTGTTGAACTCTGGCGGCGACCAGACGGTACGCTTCGGTATTTGGAACGCCTTCCGTCATCTTGGCCAACTCTTCGTATTCGAGGAAGTTTCCGACCTTCGCACCGACCTTCGCACCAATGCTCTTGCCTTTCGGAATGATCGTGCCTTTCGGGAATGCATCGTAAGTTCCCCAAATATAGATCGGCAGAATCCCGATCTTTTGATTCAGAGCGAGATAACCAATGATCGGTTTGAACTCTGCGATCTGCCCCGATTCCTGACGGCCGCCTTCCGGGAAGATGAGTGCGTTGTAGCCGTCATTTAATATTTGCGTCACGTGACGGAGCGATTGCCGCAAACTGCCCGTGCGCTCGATCGGAACCAGCGTCGTAAAGTTGTTCATATACGCACGCTTGTATTTAGTGTCAAACCAATAATCCGCCGCCGCGACCGCTACCGTTTGTTCGGCAACCTCCTTGCCCAACGCTTTTTTCACAAGTCCGGTATCGATGTGCGACGTGTGATTCGGAGCGACGATAAAATTAACGTGCGGCGGAACGTTCGCCTGCCCGTCGATCTTCGTATCGAGCACGCCGTTGTACAGCGTATCGGTCGCCAGATCGACTGCGGCGTTGCCGATGCGGCGCACTATCGATGGAATGAATATCTCCTCTTCTTCCTTTTTCTCCTCAGCTCTCGGTTCGTCCGCCAGCTTTTTAGACTTATCGACTCGCATCACGGCTGTAAGAAGTTCCCGCACCGATTGCACTTCATTCAAAGTATCAGGCGACGGAATGCGTCCGCCCGCGTCCTCAACCGCCGCTTGCAGCTCGACGAACATAAGCGAATCGAAGCCAAGATCGGCGAGCTTATCCTCGACCGCAATATCCGAAAGCGGCCGGTTCGAAACACTCGCCACTATCTTTCGGATCCAGAGCATGTTGTCATCGCCCTTCGTTTCGATGACGGTTTTGGTCTTCGACTTCGAGCGTTCCTCCAGCGTTTGCAACATCTCGACCACCTCCGGCCGCTTGACCTTTCGGGTTGCGGTTCGTGGCAATTCGAACGGAGTAATGTGCAAAACCTTGACACGCTTGAAAAATGCGAGCCCCGATGCAACTTCGCGAAAATGCGTCTCGATTTGCTTATTGACCTCACTGCGAGTGAGAGCGATGTCGTGTTCGTAATCAGGAACAACGAGTGCCGCGACCTTTTCACCGCCATCGATATCGGGCAGGCCGACAACGCTCATCTCCTTGATGTGTGGTGATTTGGAGTAATGATCTTCGATCTCGTCGGGATAGATATTCTTACCGTTCGAGTCGATGATGACGTCCTTCGAACGCCCGACGATGAACAGATTTCCGTCCTCATCGAGCCGCCCGAGATCGCCTGTCTTGAGCCAACGGTCCGTCAAAACCGCATCGGTCGCCTTATCGTTGTTGTAATAACCGACCATCACGTTTTGACCGCGGGCAAAGACTTCGCCGACGCCTTTTTCGTCCGGCGATTCGATCCTCACCTCGACACCCGGAAGCGGCTTGCCAACGCTGCCCCGCAGTAATTTATTACCCGGACGAGCAACAGTCAGAACCGGAGAAGACTCGGTTAAACCATAGCCCTCGAGGACTGTAAATCCGAGCCCGTGCAGATCTTTCTGCACCTTCTCCGACAGTGCCGAACCGCCCGAGATCAGATACCGCATCTTCCCGCCCATTCCCTGATGGATCGGAAAAAAGACTATTGGGCCGAGGTTGAACGGCGTATTGTCGCGGATCCAAGCGTTGAACTCGATCAAATTATCCGCCATATCCGCGATCCAATCACCCTTTTCGCGAAGCCGCGTCTTGATCCGTCGATGAAGCATTTCCCACAACGCCGGAACGCCGACAAGGCCGGTAACGTGACTGTTTTCGATAGTTCTTGCCAGATCCTCGGCGGTGAGTTCGTTCAGATAGGTTATCTGCGTGCCGTTCGAGAACGGAGTCAAAAATCCGGCCGAAAACTCGAACGTGTGATGCATCGGCAGCACAGACAGAACGCCGTCCGTAATGTCCATATCGAGCACCGACGAGAGCATCGAGATCATGTTGACAAAGTTCTTGTGCGACAACATCACCGCCTTCGGCGTTCCGGTCGTTCCAGACGTAAATATCAGCGAAGCCACCGACGTCGAAATCACCTTACCCGGCAATAAAGCGTTACGCTTAGCCTCCTCGATCTCCGACTGGATCTCAAAGACGTCATCAAACGTCCAAATCACCGGAGTGCGGACACTCTTGTCCGCTCCTGTGATCTTTAATTCGTTAAAGCGAGCACGATCTTCGGCACTCCATTCCGCCGCCAACTTCGGCGACACCACGATCGCAGAAGCCTCACCAGCCTTGGCAAACGCAATTATCTCATCAACTGTCGATGCCGGATCGATCGGGATCGCCGTTGCTCCAGCCTTAAGAATGCCAAAATAGGTCATTCCCCATTCCGGCATATTGTTCGAGAACAAGATAACGCGGCTGTTATGAGCGATGCCATTCGAAGCAAAGAAACCTGCCGCACGGAGCGTCAATTCGTTCACATCCTCAAACGTGTACTGCTCTTTTCGGCCGTCGCGTTCGATACGCATCGCGACGCGGGTCGGGAAACGCTTAACCGACGTATCAAAAAGATCAAGCAGATCTTTGTAGGTGTACGAGCGCTTTTCCACCGCCTTGAGATCTTCCTCAAGTTGCGGCAGAACCCATTTTCGCATTCCCGGAAAATGAACGTTCAGCCAGTAATCGTACCAATCGAGCTTCTCCGGATACCACGGCAACAACGCTTTCTCTTTTTCTCGGATAACCGATTGCAAAGCTCGAACGTTGTCCGAGCGGTACAAATAGTCGTTGTCGATCATGAACGGTTTGAACATCGCAAACGCGTCCATCGTGTCCTGTGTCGTTTTTTCAAACGAAACGACCGATTTTTTCAGGTCCGAAATGATATTCCCGATCCGTCCGCCGCCCCAGCGTGGCGTCGCCTTGTCCATCAATTTGTCAGCACCCTTTGCTAGCTTATTGAGCATCGGTGCGGACGCGAGTTCGTATGTTCGCTGTTTGACCGTCTGCGTTTCGACCATGCCTGCGAGTTTATTTACGAGAGCGTTACCGGTCTCTTTCTCTTCGAAATGGCGGCGTTTATACAGACCGACCAGCCCGACGATGCGCTTCATATCGTTCGGGTTCGAGTCTCCCGAGGACGCCTGAAAAACGAGTGGCGGATTAGGATCGACCAGTGCGTTCATCGTCGCCGCGAGTATCGCTCCCGAGACCATATCGACCGGAATAACATCGAGCACAAGCTTTTCATTAACCGGAATGATCGGCTGACCCCTAAGTGCGATCAGAATAAGCGGAGCGGTCGTCGTAAAGCCTTCGTTCCAGCCCGGGAATGGATATTGATTCGAAGATTCAACGATCGACGGCCGAACCAAAACCTTTACAATATCGTCCTGCGAAGCGATGATCTGCTCGGCGAGCGATTTGGAATAGGTGTAAATATTCGTCCAGCCCCAATATTCGGCTCGCTCTGCTCCGAGTTCGGTCGTCCGCTCACGAACCCACATTTTGCGTTCGCGAAATATGGCAGACTTCAGATCCGCTTCGTCGTCCGGATCGCGCCCTTCCTCGATAAATCGATTGCGAGCCTGCTCACGAAACTTAGCGTGTTGCACTGCATCGTCCGCTTCTTGCCGTGCTTGTTCCGACAACCGCGCACAATCCAAAACCTCACGATTGACGTCGAAAACCGTTCCTGGCAACTCTTCTTTTCTCGGAAAATACCCAACTACCGGCTCGTTCTCCCAGATCGGCCCCGACCGTTTCCCTGCTACAAAACACGTCGAAACATGAACAAGCCTCGGCTTTTTCATCATCCGGGCCAGCTTGATAATGTTGTTCGACCCTACCACATTCGTCCGCAAAGCCGACTCCAGCGGCGGGTTGAACGTCACGTTTCCGGCACCATTAATAATGATGTCCGTATCCCGCATGATCTTCTTAGCCTCTTTCTCATCGAGCCCGAGATTTTCGTTGCCGACATCGCCATTGACCGGCACAACCTTGGATTTAATAAAATCCTCAAATCCGTCACCGTATTTCTCACGCAGCGGATCAAACGTCGGCGAAGTCACAATGCTCGTCCAAAACCGAATCTTCGACTCATTAGCATCCCGCGCCCGTACAGTCGCATAAACCTTCCCGATATCCGGAAAATTATGCAGCAGCATCGACAACGTAACCTTTCCCACAAAGCCCGTCCCGCCGATAAAAAAGATCTTCTTACCCTTAAATATTTCTGTTGGTGATAGTTTCATTTTCACACTAATAAGCCGGCTCTCATTGACCGCTATTCCGGGATCCCGACTCGTCTGACCAATTCCTTAAATCGCGGGTCGTCTCGCACGAAGTCCCACCTTTTATTGACCTTTAGTTCGACCAATTGATTGGAACGCTCTTCATACGCTTTGTTCAGATATTCGATCGACTTATCTTCGTCTTTGCCATTTAAATAGGCGTTGGCAAAATCCATAGCTTTAACATATGCATTGGGGTCTTTTGCCTGTTTGATGTTCAGTTCTTCGATGCGTATTTCCCCATTCATCCGCTGCAAGCCAACCCAGCCGTCTTTTTCATAGGCTTCTTTCAATTTCGCTATATTTTCGGGTTTGAGATTTCTTGCCTTCGCCTCAAGAAGGCGTTCTTCGATAGCCTGATCATATTTACCTTGAGCGACATAAACACTAAGGTTGAAAGTATGAAAACGTGCATCATTCGGAAAGAGCTCATTGAACTTCTTGTTTTGTAAAAGTACTTCGTCAAATCGTCCGGCACGCAGCAGATTCGCTACCATACCCACATTGAACGGTAATGAAAACGGATCCAGTTCGAGTGCCCTTGAATTTTCCCTGATCGCTTCGTCGTGCCGGCTGCTGGCGGTTAATAGTTCGGCATACCATTGATGAGCAGATCCGTAATTCGGATCAAGTTCGATCGCCCGTTTGAATGCTTTTTCTGCACCTGCAAAGTCATATTCATAATCAACAAGGACTACTGCAAGTGA
>JAYSZT010000291.1:0-3090 GCA_043737915.1 Acidobacteriota bacterium | reverse complement strand
CGGGTTTATTTTCAAGGACTTCATCGAGGGCAGCGGCACCAAGAACCTTTGGATCATTGCGATAATGCTGATCTCCGTCGCTGTGCTGCTGGCGTTCGCGGAGTTTGTGGGCAAACAGCGAAAGGATATCAAACACCTCGGCATCGTCGATGCGATCGTCGTTGGCTTTTGCCAGGTTTTAGCACTCATGCCCGGCGCGAGCCGTAGCGGTTCGACGATCATGGGCGGCCTGCTCGCCGGCGAAAAACGTGAGACCGCCGCGAGATTCTCATTCCTGCTGTCCATCCCCGCGATCACCGCCAGCGGACTGCTCGAATTACGCCAAGGCCTAAAAATATTACCCGCCGAAAGCCTTGTCCCGCTCGTCGTCGGCACCATCGTCGCCGGCATCGTTGGCTACCTCGCGATCTGGTTCCTAATCGCGTACCTCCGCAAACACACGACCGGCATCTTCATCGTCTATCGCATTATTCTCGGCTCCGTTCTCCTGATCCTAATCTGGCAGGGAATGCTCAGCCCGGTCGTGAACTAAGAAGTTTTGCCACGAATTACACGAATATCACGAATAAAGATCAGCTTACTTTAATTCCGTTCGTGATACTCGTGACATTCGTGGCTAGATCCTATGCAGAAACGCTGGACTATTCGAAAACATAATGCCGACGCAGTCAATTCGCTTGCTGCTGAATTGAATGTGAAGCCGTTAGTCGCCGCGCTTCTTATTGCCCGTGGGCACGATACGCCGAAAAAGGCGTTGACGTTTTTGAACCCTTCGCCCGAGCATCTGCACGAACCATTTTTAATGATGGGAATGCGGGACGCAGTCGACCGAATAAAACTGGCGGTAGAGAACAAAGAAAAAGTGCTGATCTGGGGCGATCTCGACGTTGACGGCACGACCGGGACGGTTCTGCTGCGAAAGACATTATCGCTGATCGGACTGGAGACGAGCTATCACATCACCAATCGCTTCACGGAGAACCGCGGGATAAATTTTGGGCCCCTTGAGACCGCGAGGGCCGATGGGTTTACGCTTCTGGTGAGCGTTGATACGGGCACGTCGAACTTCGAAGAGGTTTCGCAGGCGAAGGCGATCGGGATGGACACGATCATCTGCGATCACCACGAGATCAAAGACGACACGATCCTGCCGCCCGCCGTTGCCCTGATCAACCCTTTTCACCCCGACAGCGAATATCCCGACGATAATCTTGCCGGCGTGGGCGTGGCGTTCAAACTGGCGCACGCCGTGTTGCGAGAATTCGGTCTCGAATCCGAGATTCCCGGCCTGCTCAAGATCGCCGCGATCGGAACCGTCGCCGATGTCGTCAACCTGACCGGCGAAAACCGCGCGATCGTTGCACTTGGGCTCATCGATCTGGCGAAAACCGATAATTGGGGATTGAAGGCGTTGATGGAAGTCGCGGATTGCCGCTCCGATATGACGAGTATGCACATCGGCTTTCGTATCGGCCCGCGTATCAACGCTGCCGGGCGTTTGGAGGATGGGAAAGCAGAAAGTGATGGAACAAATGTCGTGAATCTTTTGGAAGCGCAGAATTTTGCCGATGCGAGGAAGATCGCCGCGTTGCTAGATTCACGCAACCGCGAGCGGCAGAAGGTGCAGCAGGAAGTTACCACAAAAGCGATCTTCGAAGCCGTGTCATTTCCCGACGCTAATTTCGTCGTCGTCGCCGGCGAAGGTTGGCACAAGGGCGTCGTCGGGCTGGCCGCTTCTCGAGTCGCGGAAAGATTTCACCGGCCGACGATCGTTTTCTCGCTCGAGGACGGAATCGCGACCGGCAGTGCACGCAGCGTCAAGGGATTCGACCTTTTCGAGGCACTCGGTTCCGTTGCGGATCTGCTCGAATCCTTCGGCGGCCACACTGCCGCCGCCGGAATGAAGGCGAAACAGGTAAACATCGACGAACTGCGGATTCGTCTCGATAAATACACCGACGAAAAGATCCCGATCGACCAACGTACTCCGGAACTCATGATCGATGCTCTGGTGACGAGCGCCTCGCTGAGTCTCGATCTGGTCGAGGAATTCTCGCGGTTCGAGCCGTTCGGTGCGGGGAATCCAAAGCCGATCTTTGTGACACGCGATTTCGTTTTAAGAGAAGAACCGTGGGTGATGAAGGACAAACATCTCAAGCTAAAACTGCTCGGAGCGGAGAATAAGCCATTCGAGGCTGTCTGGTGGGACGGCGTCGAGAAATCAAAGGGGCAAACGCTGAAAGCCAATACTCGCATCGAATTAGCTTACGTGGCGGAGTTGAATACGTGGCAGGGAAACACTCGGCTGCAACTTGTCGTGGAGGATCTAAGAGCGGATAATTAAGCGAACATGGCCGAGACGAACAAACATAATTTGAAAGATTACCAACTGCGAGCAAAATTGCCGCAGTTCTTTCGTTATGCCGCCGTCGCGATCCTCGGCCTGACCGTGATCGCGGTCATCGTTGGGTTTTACCGGGAACGGAATAAGACGGGCTTCAAATTAAAAAGCGAACACACGCAGCTTTCGACCGATGTGGTTGCCGAGGTAAGCGGCTACGAACGCCTCGAGACCGACGGCGATCTTTCAAAGTACTACATCAAGGCCGACCGTGCCCGCACCTTCGCTGACAATCACCAGGAACTCGACAACGCCTATATCCGCACCTACGACGATCAGGGCAACGCCGCCGATCAGATGACGGCTGCACAGGTTTTATATGTGCCCGAGGCCGATAAGAATTTCACGGCGTATATGAAAGGCGACGTTCATATCGATTCGCGTGACGGCCTCAAAGTAAAGACGAACAACATCACTTACACGAAAAAGACCGAGACCGCCGATGCAGACGAGTTGGTTGAGTTCGAGCGTGAGAATGTGCGGGGCAAGTCGTTCGGGGCGACGGTGAAGATGGGCGAGAAGCGTTTGGAACTGCTTAAGGATGTCGAGATCGAGACGTTCGAGTCGCCGGAGATGGTCAAGTCCGGCGTGCGTTACGCGAAGATCAACGCTCAGACCGCGTCCTACGATCAGCTTGCGAATAAGATCGACTTCAACACGAACGTCGCGATCAACATCGCTTCGAAATC
>JAYSZT010000290.1:0-15676 GCA_043737915.1 Acidobacteriota bacterium | reverse complement strand
GGCAAAGGCAGCGTCGATCCGCTCGCCGATACAACAGGGAACTTCGTCCGTTCGCTGCCGCTAGCCGCGATTATCGCCGTAATTTATCTCCCGAACCTTCACTTAACTCCGAACGGCTGGCTACTCGCCATCATATCGGGTGCAATTACATCCGGAGTCGGATATACGATCTGGTATTCGGTCGTCAAACACCACACCACAACTCGAGCCGCCGTTCTACAACTCTCCGTTCCAATCATCGCTGCGGCCATCGGAATCGTTTTTCTAGGTGAAATCGCGACCGCAACGCTCTTCATCGCCGCTGCAATGATTCTCGGCGGCATCGGGCTGACCATTTTTGGCCGAAATGCAGAAGCCCGCACGAAGTAAGGGCGTTCGTCACCTGTAATCTAGTTTGTTTCCGTTCAGCTTGATCGATCCGCGACGGTGCCCTTACTTCGTGCGGGCTTCTGCAATGAAACCTCGGCCATCGGATCAACGAAAATCGTGTGACACGACTTCGGCGACGAAGGTGCTGATCGGGGTGAAGGTTTTGGCTTTGAGCATGCCGCGTTCTTCGAAGATGCCTTTGATGATCAGGTAATCGTTTTGCGTGATCACAGTGCGGAATTTCTCGAAGGTGTCGGGCATGACGACGAAATTAGAATGCCCGGTCTCGTCCTCAAGCGTGATGAACACAACTTTGTTCGCCGTCATCGGCCGCTGACGAATGATCACCGCTCCCGCCACGGAGACGACTTGCCCCTTTTTTAAGTTTTTGAGCTGGCTCGCCGCCAAGATCCCTTTTTTAGCAAAGTCTTCGCGAAGAAACGCCAGCGGATGCTTGCCGATCGATATACCCGTCTTGCGAAGATCGGCCTCGACCAGCTCGAGGCCTTCCATGCGTTTGATGAACGGAGTGCGGACACTCTTGTCCGCAGGCGACGACGCTTCGTCGACCGTTAGTGATAACGGGGGTATTATCGCCGGAGGAACCGGCGATACGGACAGGAGTGTCCGCACTCCGTCAAATAGCTCGCCTGCCGGTTGGATCGCGAGTTCCGATTCCCACAGAGCTTCGCGGCGGTGGACGGTATTACCAAAATTCAGAGCACCAGCCAGACTGAGGGCACGGATCTCGCGTTTATTGATCTCGGGTACACGCTCGATCAGGTCGGCGATGGAGGTGAATAATGAAGCGGAGCGAACCACCCCGTCAGCCCAAAGCGGCTGCCACCCCTCCTTTTCCAAGGAGGGGAGCTTTTCGCGTTCTGCCACGATCGCTTGACCAATTTCTTTTCTCAGCCCACGGATAAAATTCAGGCCGACGCGGACCTGTTTGTCACCATCGACTTCTTCAACCGTGAATTCATACTGCGATCTATTTATATCGAGAGCGATGAAGTGAAGCCCGTGCCGCTGAGCGTCTTTGACGAGCGTTGCGGCATTGTAAAACCCGAGTGGATAATTATTAAACATCGCCGCCATAAAACACGCCCGATAATGGACAATAAAATACGCCGAGGCATACGCCAGCAACGCGAAGCTGTAGGCGTGAGATTCGGGGAAGCCGTAATTCGCGAAGGCTTTTGTGTAATCGACGATCTGCTCCTGCACGTCGGTCGGGATGCCGTTTCGCGTCATGCCGTCACGCAGGTTCTGACTGACGCTTTCCATCTTGCTGCCTGGCCGCTTAAAACCCATCGCACGGCGCAGTTCTTCCGCCTCAGAGCCCGTAAATCCAGCGATGTCCATCGCCATCTTGAGCAACTGCTCCTGAAACAGCGGCACGCCCATCGTGCGTTCAAGCACCGGTTTCAGCGATGGATGCGGATAGGTGACTTCTTCGAGGCCTTGCCGCCGATTTATGTATGAGTGCAGCATATTGCCGACGATCGGGCCGGGCCGGATGATCGCGATCTGCACGACGATATCGTAAAAATTCTTTGGCTTGGCTTTGGGAAGGAACGCGATCTGCGCCCGGCTCTCGACCTGAAACATCCCGACAGTGTCGCCAGTTTGCAGAGCTTCGTAAACCTTCTCGTCACTGTGCGGAACTTTATATAGACTGAGGTCGACATCGTGATGCTCTTTTATCAACGTGATCGAATCGCGCAGCACAGCCATCATTCCGAGGCCGAGCAGGTCGATCTTGACGATCTTTAGAGACTCGCAGTCGTCCTTGTCCCATTGCACGATCGATCGATTTTCCATCGAAGCCGGTTCGAGCGGAACGATACCGTCGAGCCGCCCCAGCGAAATGACCATTCCGCCCGAATGCTGGCCCAAATGTCTCGGAAAATCGAGTATCCGTTGATAAAGATCTGCGAATTTTCGCAAGGCGAAACTTTCTGACAGATCAAAACCTTGCTCTTTAAGCCGCTGATCGAGTTCCTCGCCCTTGAATGTTTCATAGTGAGAATTGAGCTTTGACAGCCGCCCGAGCACTTCGGGTCCAAAGCCGAATGCTTTGCCTACCTCGCGAACCGCCGATTTTCCTCGATACGAGATCACATTCGCCGTCATCCCGGAACTGCGGCGGCCGTATTTGTTGTAAACGTGCTGGATGACCTTTTCGCGGTCTTCGCCCGACGGCAGATCGATGTCGATGTCGGGATACTGCTCGTATTTTTCGGAGAGAAAACGCTCGAATAACAGCTTGTTCCTTATCGGTTCGACCGCGGTGATACCCAAGGAATAACAGACAACAGAGTTTGCCGCCGAACCTCGTCCCTGCGAGAGGATCTTGTTTTCTTTGCAGAAATCCGAAATGTCAGAGACCGTCAGAAAATATCCCGCGAGCTTTTTCATCTCGATGATCCTAAACTCTTTTTCGAGACGCCCGAGCACTTGTGCCCTCAGCGTCCAGGATTCGTGCAGATACCGCTCAGTGGACCGCTCGATCACCTTGGCCCTCAGCTTTGAACCGGCCGTCTCGCCGGACGGCACCGGATAATCAGGGAAATTATAAGAAAGCTCGTCCATCGAGAAATCCACCCGGTCAGCGATCTCTTTGGTTATGTCGACGGCGTTGGGAATGTCGGCGAAAAGTTTCTGCATCTGAGAATGCGATTTGAGAAAACGCTCATTGTTCCCGGACAGAAGCTTGCCGGCGTTGTATACCGTTGTGTGATTCTTGATACAGGTAAAAACATCGAACAGTTCGCGATCAAATTCATCAGCGTAATAGGCACCGTTGCTGGCAAAACATTCGAGATGAAACTTGGCGGCAAGGCCTCGCAGTTGCTGATTCAAATACTCTTCGTTGCGAAGATGATGACGCTGGAGTTCGATATACAAACGCTTTTCAAATACATAATTGAGCCAGGCAATATCGGCCTGTCCGCGTCCGTTTTTAATGCTGTTGTGAATGAAACCGTCGGCTCCGCCCGTGAAGCAAAGTAAGTCCGACGAATGTTCTTCTATATCTTTGCGGGTTGCGAAGTGCTCGCCTTTTTTGTGTCGAAGCTTGATGGTTGTGATCAGTTTTGACAGGTTTTGATAACCTTTTAAGGTCATCGGAACGAGCGGCAAAAGGCTGCCGTCGTCCATTGTGATCTCGGCTCCGACGATCGGCTTGATGCCGTGTTTTCGGGCCTCAAAATGAAATCGCACGGCACCGGCGACCGTGTCGCGGTCGATCAGAGCCGCTCCGGGCATACCAAGCACGGCCGCGCGTGCCGCAAGGCTCTGAGGCTGCGATCCCGAGGAGAGAAAGCTAAAAGCCGATCGTGTATGTAGTTCGTAGAAAGACATCTCTCAGGAATTTTTAGCCACGAATTAATACGAATGAATACGAATCGTTTTTATTCGTGCTATTCGTGTTCATTCGTGGCTAGTTCTCTCAATCATATTCTCCTGCCAGAAACCATTCATTATTTACTTTGCAGAGGCGATAGATGCCGTTGTTTTCGACCTCGACATCCCATTCCTGTGTGCTCCACGAGCGGTCCCACCATTTGGAATTTGCCTTCCAGACGCCGCTGTATTTGAGGACATGGCCGCTGAAGTTGCGTGTCTTGATAAAGACCAAACGTGCATCCCTGACCAAAACCTCAGCCCGGAGCGGCGGTGTGAAATATGAAAAGGCGATGATCGCTTTCTCTGTTTTATTGTCTAAAGATTCTTTGCCCTGCGGGATAAGTTCAGAGTTGAGCGTGAATGCCTCGGACAAACGTTCGTCGAGCAGCACCGGAACGCCGACATTATCCTCGCCGACGAGTTTTTTAAGTTTATTGATCGTTAGCAAAAGGCTCTCCGACTCGGGCCTCGAGACGGCGTAGAGGCCTTTTTGGTTTGGCCGAGGCTTTGTAAAATGAGCGATGATTTTGACCGCCATGATCGCTGCCTCGGGCGGAGCGAGTGAGACGCGAAGGTTTATCAGCTTTAGCCAGAATGTCTTTTCGAGCGTCGGAAATGAGGTTTTTATTCCGTAATTTCGCGAACGTTTGTCGGCTAGTTTGAAGGCAATATCCAATTGCTCGGTACTGAGCCCCAAATGCTCGATCTGCCCGAGCAGGTCGTCGAGGCCGTGATTGATGATAAATATCAGCTGTTCAAAATCATCGACGGCAAAGTCGAGTTCGTATCGCCAATCGACGCGGCTTTCTTTGACGTTCGGCGTGAGCATCGACGAGCCTTTTTGCTCGATCACATCGATCACGTCCTTGAATTCACGACCGTATCGGCCGATCAGTGCGTCTTGAGGCACATCGAGCAAGTCACCAACCTTTCGAATGCCGAGTTCGTCAAATACATTGAGCGTATCAGGACGAATATTCAGCTCGTGCAGAGACATTTGTTGAAACGTCTCCGGCAGTGCGATCGTGTCATCCGATCCTTTATTTTCACGGGCAAGCAGAAGGCACGTGTCAATATTTTCCGCCACGGCGACACTGCCGGAGACATTCTGCTTCTGGATCTCAGACAGTATTTTCCGGGCGATGAGAGCCGGTTTGCCGATCAATTTTTCCAGTCCGCTGACATCGAACAAAACGCCGTCGTCCAGCATTTCGATGGAGAAAGAGAACTGACTCGCGACCAGGATCAATCGATCTTTATCCCTTTTAGCGTCTGGTGAGATTATGCATGCGTAGAGTTTAGACATCGGAATAATCCATCTCTATCTTGGTGCGGAAAGGTTCGCCGTAATAGCCTTTTCGGGAATGCATTTTGAGGTGAAACTCTCTGAGTAACTTAAAGCGTCCGTCGCCTGACCATTCTGTGCGTTCGCGTGTAAAAACGAATGATTGCTGCGATGCCGAACCTGTTGCCGGCTGTTCGGCGGTGACCAAAAGTATGGTCGGCGTTTCTTTTATTCGGGTTCGATAACGGTACCAATATGTTTTCGGCACCATCTGAAGTTCGCGTTCGGATAGGCCGTTAAGGTTTAGCCACAGACAGCCAAAGCCTTTTGCCTGCACTAAATAGTCGGCTGACATAAATGCTTTCTCGATATTTCTGCCGCATTTGATCCAGAGGAGATTTTCGATCACGACACCTGCCAGAGACGCCGTGGACGGATCAAAACCGTCTGATGAATCGATGACCGCACAGATCTCGCCGTCACGGGTGAGTTTTGACAGTAAAGCTAGAGACAAGCTCGTTTTACCCGAACTCGCCGCACCTGAGATCTCGGAAACAGAGCCTCTCGCGAATGAGAAACCGACCGACTCGAGCAGTATCTCATCAATGTATTTTTGTTCTTCTTGAAGACTGGAAAGACTTCTAACTAAACTCAGGGACGCCATAAAAACTACTCAATAAATCCTGCATTCAATATGCCGTTTCATTTGTGAAACGAGATTATTAGAATAATTTAGATGACGTGAAAAGGCAAGATTTTGTTTGAGGTAATTTGGGTTAAGAAAGAAAAATAATACCAACCTGCTGACGCACGAAGTTTTACCCTTTTATTCGTTGACCATTACTTCGACCGGATCAATGGTGGATGCTCGCCAAGCGGGATAAAGAGCGCCGACGAGACTGCCGCCGATGGCAATGACGATCGCTGAGATGATCCAATTCGCACTGAACTCGAACGCCAGTTCAAAGCCGCGGCCGATGGCAAATGCGGCGATAAATGAAACAGCGAAACCAAGCAAAGTGCCAAGCAATCCGATCATAAATGCTTCGCCCTCGATGGTTTTTATAATGAAAGATTTCGACGCGCCAAGTGATTTTAAGATGCCGATCTCTTTCCGCCGTTCGGTGATCGTCGTGTACATCGACAGCAGAACGAAGATCGTGCTGACGAATGCTCCGAGACCAACGAGCACTCGTAGAAACGTGTTGAGGCCGGGAATGCGGTCTTTGGCATCAGTGACGATATCGCTGGAGAGTTTGACGGTGTTGCCGGGCAAGGCGGAGTTTATTCGTCCGACGACCACGGCTGCGTCCTCACCGCTTTTGATCTTAACGAGAATATACGTGCATTTATTCGGCGATTCGAGGACAGTTTGGAGAGCAGTTAGCGACATTTTGATGCGCGAACCCGACGGCGGCTCAAATGTGCCGACGACCTTGTAGTGCTTATCGCCAAAAATATCGATCGTATCGCCGAGCGCAACTTTATCCTCACGCATCTGGCGTTGATCAAGAATGACCTCGTCATTTGCCTGCGGTTCGCGGCCGGCGGTCAGGTACATATCATTCATCGCCGCGAATGTTTTCCAATCCACGCCGTCGATCTGCTGGATCCCGAATCTTCCTTTGGCACTCGGCGTGATGTATCGCCCGACCGGTACGACGAGTTCGACGCCTTCGATCTGCTGCAAACGCTCAACATAACCGGTGCTAACATTCAGATTAGAGCTCGTGCCCTCCATTCCGCCGGGACGGGCGAAAACGATCTCGGCCTTCCAGTTCGAAGCGCGTTTTGCCATGTCGTTGGTCATGCCGCGAGCGAGGCCGGTGAACAGAACGACCAGAACAACGCCCAGCGCAACACCGATAACGCTGATCAGCGTTCGAAACGGACGAACTTTAAGATTTGCAAAGACGAGTTCAAGCATTTGTAAGCGGTGTAAAATCGAAAGTTTTGGAGGCGGCCGCGTTCCTAAATAGATCGTTTCGAAGCTCAAAATCGGCGTAGATCCGGTCGTACGTCGAAAGCAGAAGATCGGTTGAAGCCTCCCGAGTGTTGTTTTTCGCCGCCATCAGGGCATTTTCCGTTTTGCGTTGACGGAGCGTTTCATCAACGACGATCTCACGCACAGCGGCGGCGAAGGCTTCGCCCGTCGGTTCTAAGAGCCAGGCATTGTCGTTATTCGCGTAGGACAAAATTCCGCCTGAGTTAGGAGCCAGAGTTGGAACGCCCGATGCCATCGCCTCAAGCGGTGCAATGCCGAACGGTTCGCGCGGATTAGGATGAACGAAAATGTCTGCATTCGCATAAAATCCGGCAAGAATGTCCTTATCCACATGCCCGAGCTGGACGATCCTGCCCGGAGCCGATTTTTCACCTTCTTCCCTGAGCCAATCGCTCTGCGGACCGGCACCGACAATGAGCAACCGATAATCCTCATCCTTATCGTTCGAAAGAATTTTCATCAGATCGACGAGCAGTCTGACGTTTTTCTCCGGTGAGATCCGTCCGGCGTAAAGCAAGATCTTCGCCGTATCAGGAATATTTGCTAGTGCCTGCATCTCCTTGCGGACGCTCTCCAGGCGACGCTCCGGAGAATACTGCGTGATATCGACTCCGCGGGGACAAACGAAGACCCGTTGCTCGATCGGTACACGCGGCGATCTGAGAGCTCGCCAACAGGCGTTTATGAACCACTTTGAACGGCCCTTATTCTTGCCGGGATCGACGGCGTTGTAAAATTCTTCGGCAGTGTAGGCGGAATTGGCGATGTGATAATCGAAGCTCGGCAAAGTATAATTTCCCATCACGATCCGCGACAGCCAACGGCCAAAACGGCCGCCGCTTACGAATGACGCGATGTTGTCATCCATCCGTTCGCATGAGAAATGAACCACCATCGGCCGTCCCAACTCACTAAACTTATCGAGGTGTATCATCGCCCCAAACATACTGAGCGTATATTTGTCAGTGATCTCAACGAAATCCGGTTTCTCGATCAGCAAGATCTTTCGGATCATTGAATCACCGAGCATATAGTGCCACGGCATCATTACGCGATAGCGTTTATCGATGATCGGCGAATGCTTGGCCGGCACGTAGTAGATCTTGGCATATTCGTTGACATCCTCGACGGCTTCTGTTTCGCCCGGAACTATCAGCCGAACGTAACGTTTATGCCGCTGCGCGGCCGCCATCAAATTGTTGAACGAGGTGCTGATGCCGCCGGAATTCTTGTGGTAGTAATTGGTTATGTGAACCGATTTGAGCGGCATTGTAAATTATTATCCGGACCTGAAAAAACATCACAGTTTATCACGCAGGATAGAACGAACAAAATTTGCGTCGGTCGCAGAGGTGGCCAAACCAAGGATCGAGGCCAAAATGGGGCGGATTCGTTTACGACTCGGTTGAGGCCAGAACGTCGAACTTCGGGGAGAAGATAAACGAATAGATGATAGCCAAGGCGAGAATGATCATTCCGTCAACGCCCCAGAATCTCAATCCCTCGATCATTTTTCCGTTGCCATAGGTCCAATATAGTTTATTCGTTACGCCCCAAATTATGAGTTCCGAAAACACGCCAAAAAATAAGAAACTCAGAACGGTCGCAATGACCGCCCTGCGGCGGATCATTCCAGCGATCTCGTTCGGGATGAAGAGAACAAATTCATAGATCAGGAACGGAATATGGATAATATCGCTCCACAGCGATCTACTTTCCGCTTCTCCGACGATCATTACGTTTCGCCGCATTATAAAAAGAGCGAAAAGAGTTGAGATCAGGGAAACGCAGACCGAGCGAAGTATCGCTTGATTTGTGTGGTCAGCACTCGATGTCACGTAGACGAAGCCCAGCTGAAGGAAATACTCGAATAGGTGACTGATGACCGGAACAACAAGAAGTATCGAGGCCAGTGCCTTCCACGGCGGTTCGACACGGCGAAATGATTGGATCAGAGCTCCGCTAAGACCGGCGAAAGCGAATCGGAATACAAATTGAACGCCCGCGGCGGCGATGGCGAGCCGGAGGCTTTCGCGGCTGATGAGATAAGTGATTAAAAAAATCGGTGCACGCAAAGCACCGCTCAGGATCGCTCCTTTATAGTTCCAGTGGCGCACGAACTGCGTCGGATCGCGAAATACGCTCAGCCACGCTTCGCGGATGGTGCTCGGTGGTATGAGCAATGGTTCTTCTAAAACGTTCTCTTTCATCTGCTAGACAAGGCGTCAATGGACAAATATGGCCTGAGGCCAAACCTTTATTGTATCGATTTTTTCGACCGTGTCGATTTGAGCGGATCCGGAATCGGTGCGATCTAGCTTCTAAGCTCGAACGTTCTTTTTGTATTTTGAACAGATCTCGTAATACGAGTAGGTTTTATTGAAGATAGCGTCCCACGAGTGTTCTTCGGCGAATCTGCGAGCCGCTACCTTCATTGGGTCGAGGATCGCGGGGCTTTTGATCACTTCGATGACCTTTACGGCGAGTTCATCTTCTGTATCGGTGACGAAGCCGCTGATGTTGTTTTCGATCAAAAATTTCGGGCCGCCGACCGGAAATGCTATCGCCGGCACGCCGCACGACATTGCCTCAAGGACGACATTCGCGAAGGCGTCGGTAAGCGACGGGAAAACGAACAGATCCATATTCGCGAATGCTTCTGCGACGGCCTCACCGCGAATTTCACCCGTGAACTCAGCGTTCGAAAGATTTTTCTCAAGCCACGGACGTTCGTCGCCGCCGCCAACGATCAGGAATTTATAATTTTTTATCCCCGCCGACTGAAGTGCCGAATCAAGGCGGCCGAGTGCCCTAACATTTTTCTCCGCCCGCAAACGTCCGACGAAGCCAAGTACGATCTCTTTGTCGTCAGATCTTCGGGTCCGCTTAGCGGGCGACAGCATCTCGATATCGACACCGCGTCTCAGAAGAAAAGACGGACGTTTTGTCATTCGCCCGATCTCATCGACGAGGTCCTGATTTGGGGCAAGCTGCATCTGAGCGAGAAAGTAGAGCTTCATCAGGCCAAACATCGTAGTTCGCTCGATCGCGTGGCCAAGTTTTTTAATGGCCGATGACGGAAGCCATCGGCAAAGACTAAGTAGCCGTTCGGCAGCATATTCGTGGGTGTTGGTGTGCCAGGTCGCGACTGCCGGAATCTTGAGAAAATGGGCGTGAATAAACCCGAATTGACTGATATCGTTGAGGCCTGTGATGTGGATCACATCGGCACGGAAATCCAGCAGAGTTTTTTTGACCAGCTCACGGTCTCGCCAGAGCAATGGATCGTATTTGAGGTCGCCATCGAGAGGGATCGATGCTCGATTCCGTTTGAGGTCCAAAAACTGGACGGAACCTTCGGTAGTGAGCTTGGTCTCGTCGCCTGCTCGTACGCAAAGAAACGGGTGACCTTTCTCCTTGGCGAAGGCTGTAAGTCGCCGAAGAAAGTTCGCGGCTCCGTTTATTTCGTGATATGTGTCGGCAAACAGGGCTACCCGAGGTGATTCATTCATCGGTCAACTTCTAGAACTCTATATCAAACTTGGCTTTAAGGCCAAATCCAAGGCTGTTGTAGAACTTGCCGAAATTTGGATCATTGACATTGCTCTGTACATCACGTGGATTGAAATGGTTCGTCAGGTTGAAGAGTGCGGCGCCGGGGCGTACTCGATAGGTTTTTTTGCGAAACTTGACCGGAAATCCTTTCGATATCTGCAAGTCGAGCGAAAGATAGTCTGAAAAACGCCCGGCTTGATTACGGCCGCCGACGAATTCGAGGCGATCATTGACTGCCGAGAAGGGAAATCCGGTGCGGTATTCGAACAGAGGAGCGACGCGAATGTCGTACGGCAGTTCAAATTGCCCATACGCCAAGACACGGTGCGGCGAATCGAAGGGTTGCACAGCGAACTCGTTCGGACGGATCGCGATCGAGGGGAATTCGCTCAGCGTCGTATCTGCCGAGTTCAGATCGCCTTTGCTGCTTGACCAGGTGTATGACAAATTCCAATTACCAAGTTTTTCGTTAACGTAACTGGCAAGCATCTGTAATTCGACATAGCGCGACCGACCGGTGCTGTTGAGTAGGATCGTGCCGCTGTTTGCCCCAATTACGGTTGGCTGTAAGATCAGATCTCTCGTCGTCCGTCTCTGTAAATAGCCGAATCTAAGCGTCAGTTCCTTTGTGATCCCTCGATCGACGTGGACGCTCCAACGGAAGCTTCGCGGTGAGGCAAGGTCCGAATCGACTTGATTCAGAAAGGTTCTCGGGCCATCAACGATGGTCGTTCCGTTTGCCGCAAAGCTCGTCAGGCGGCGTTCGGGAAACGAGCCAAGGCCGCTGAAGTATCGTACAACCGGTAAAACTCGATCGTAAAAGATGCCGATCCCGCCTCGGATCACGGTTTTGTGATCTTTCTTCGGAGTCCAGAGAAATGAAAGCCGCGGGGAAAGGTTATTCCCACTATTGATGCCGTCGCGATCGAACCGCAGGCCGAGGTCGAATGTCAGCTTATCGTTCAACGTCCATCGGTCTTGAATGAACGAGCCGACCTCAAAATAATTGAATCGATTCTCAGGCCGGGCGGAAAAATCTACCCGCTGAGCGAGTGTATTATCGAGCCGACGCAGGAAGACAGTGTTGAAGCGAAAAATGCTCGAAATGTTGGTTCGGTCAACGCCAAAACCAGCTTTCAGCGAGTGATCTCCCATTAACTTGAATGGTTTGAAATAGTAGGTTTCCATCAGCTGAAACCTGCCAGTCCGGCGTCGCGTGTCGGCGAAATAGTTGCCACGATTTAAATCTGACATGACGGTGAACGGCTGAGAGCCTTGGCCGAAAACGTCAATATCAGCCGTTTTATAACTGACTGCCGAATTCAAAAACGATGTGTTCTTAAATACCGCTTGTTCCGAAACGGAGAATAAATAGCCCCGCTGTTTCGTATTCGGCGTTGTCGATGCCGGGTTAAAAGTATTGAGCCCGACGAAGCGGATCTTTTGCGGAAAAAGGGCGAAGTTAAATTTAAGCTGATTCCCTTTGTTGACCCGGACGTCGATCTGCGTAAACGAACTGAAACGCTCGGTTGCGGTGTTATCGAATGGTTTGATCAGATCCGGAGCGTAATCCCGTCGGAACCGATATTCGAAAGATTGGAGAAAAAATATACGGTCCTTCAAAATAGGCCCGGTGAATGTGATACGCGGACGGAACGAATCGACTTTGCCTGAAAAGAAATTATGGAAGGTCGGGAAAAAGCGGGCGAAAGAGACGTTAAATTTTTCACCGCCGCCTTTTGATTGAACGTTGGTCACTCCGCCCGTGAAGCGGCCGTATTCGGAGGAATATGGATCGTCTTCGACAGCAATGGCTGAGACCGCTTCGAGTGGTATCTCAAATGCCGGTTCGCCCGAGATCGGGTCGGTTACGTCGGCACCGTTAACGGTGTAGTTGCTCTGGCCGGCACGCGAGCCTTTGACGTATGCCTTATTGCCGGCATCTTTGACGACGCCGGGCGTTAGCGGCAGGGCACTTTGAACGTCGTCCTCGCGGAATGGCTGTGTTTTTAAAGTCTCTACGCGAACGATGTTTGAGGTTGTCGTCTCCGAGGTCGAGAGCAAACCTTCTTCGTACTTAACAGTGACGGATTCGGATAGAGCGACCGTTAAGTTGAATTCAACGACGAGTGTGACGCCGGTCGTTACGGTCAAGTCCTGTGTCGCTGACGGCAAGCCTGCGGCATCGGCGGTCAGTCGATACTTGCCTACCGGAATGTTAACGAAAACGAAGTTTCCAACCTCGTCCGATGTAGTTGTAACCAGATATTCCGCAAGATTAATATTTCGGAGGGTTAATTTGGCGTTTGCAACGACGGTAGACTGAGAATCCGCCTGTCCGCTCAGGGCTTTTACCATCCCTTTGATGCCGCCGGGAACATCGGCAATTCCGACGCTGCCCCCACCAGTTGGTGATGACAAAACCGATGTCGAAAAAAACGCGACCAAAACAAATACGGATAGAAAACTCGTAACGTATCTCATAATAGGAGGCCTAAACTGAGTCCTAAGTCTGCTAAGTATACTCTAAGTCGGAGATTAGTTCTGTATCCTTCCTAACTGTTGACGATATGGTTCTAGCCCTGCGGATCCGATTTTTTTCTGGCTCGGCGGCGTCTCCAGACGAGTGGAAAGGAGATGAATTCGAACGCGATCCAAGGCATTCGTTTGAGATCTCGCCAGATAGACTGTTGGGTTTCGTCTTTTACAAGCAACACTCCGCGTCGCATCGCGAACAGATTGAATATCGCTGAAATTGCCGAGATGAGAATAGAAATGGTGATCGCCCGGCCCTTGCCATCGACTCCGTTATGGGTGTCGTAGATCGTCTGGACGATGAACTCCATTATATGACTAAACGTCGCGAGTATGAGCGGTACGGTCAATACTGCGTGCCAGGCGGGTTCGACGCGGCTGAAAGATTGAATGATCGCTCCGTTAACACCACCGAAGATAAGTCTGAATGCCGATTGGGCCAACGCCGCACCGATCGCGAGTTTTAGGCCATCTTTGTTAATTAGGTATGTAAAAAAGAATATCGGAGCCCGGAGCAGTGCGCTCAAGACGGCGGATTTCCAGTTCCAGCGGATTATTAGAGCGTCGATCGGGTGTTTTATCAACTCGACTATGACTTCAAATACGCGAGCCGGCATGACCGGAACCGGTCCGGATACTTCTTTTACGATCTCAGCCATTCCTCTTTGCTGCATCCTCCGCCTTGGTTGCCTTTTCGATCCTTATCGTCTCATGATACGCGTCATAGACGCTTGTGAAGATCGAATCCCACGAGCGGGATAAAGCGTTGTTTCGCGAATTTAATTTCATCTCAGCCAGCTTTTTACGATCGTCATATAACAATAGCGAGTATTTAGCGTAATCGGAACTCTCGCGGGCGATAAAACCGGTGACGCCGTCATTAATGATGAATTTCGGGCCGCCTTTATTCGAAACGATAACCGGAACGCCCGACGAATTGGCTTCCTGCGCGACGTTCCCAAAGGTGTCGGTCTCGGACGAAAAGATGAAGACGTCCATATTCGCATAAGCCTCAGCTAATGCTTCGCCTTCGAGAAAGCCTGTGAACACAGCGTGTTTTAGATTTTTCTCGAGATATTCGCGCTCGGAACCTTCGCCGACGATAAGGAATTCAAAATCTGTTTTCCCTGCCGCGAGTAATTCTTTTTCGATATCAACGAGGACGCGGACGTTTTTTTCCGCCCGCAACCGTCCGACACTGCCGAGCCGGAATATTCCGTCGGTCGAGGTTCGTTTGGCAGGTGAAAATAATTCGGAGTCGACTCCGCGGCCCATGATCCGTGATTCACGCCCGGTCTTGCGACCAAGTGTGTCGACGAGCTCCTGATTAGGCGACAGGATCATCTTCGGCAACCTGTAATAGAGCGTCGATCCCTGAAAGATACTGCGTTCGGCGAAGCCGGAAACTCCGGACGCGAAACCCTCGGGGAAAGATCTCAAAAGCCGTTTGATACGGCTAGCGGCGAATTCGTGAATGTTCGTATGCCACGAACCTAGTAGGGGAAGTTGGAGTTTCCAGGCGAGATAGGCTCCGATAATACTGACGTCGTTGAGTCCGGTGATGTGTAACACGTCCGGTTTGAAATCAAGTAATTGCCTAAGAACACGATTCGTATGCCGTTGGAAAAGCGGATCGTACGCCAGGTCTTCGTCCATCTTTATCGCGACCGCCGACCGTTTTAGGGAAAGATGCGCAACGCTACCGTCTTTCGTAAGCTCGGTTCGCGGCCCGGCGTGAATGCACAAAAACGGCAAATCATTCTGCCGCGCGTAATTCACTAGGCGTCTGCATGTCATCGCGGCGCCATTTACTTCCAGATAAGAATCCGGGAAGAAAGCTACGCGCAAATTCTCGTTCACAACTTAATACCTTAAAACTAAAAAACGGCGGGCAAGCCCGCCATCAAAGTAGATCTAAACTTCAAACAAATAATCTAAACCGTTCGTGACGACAGTGTTTTTGTGAGGTCGTCGATGTCTAATTTCTCAAAATCGGTGACGCCGATATCCTTCGGAACACGATCTTCTTTCTTTCGAAGTACCCGGAAGATCGGCCGGGCGACCGGACTGCCAAGAAAACCGAGTGTCCAAACCGCGGCCCGCAACCACGCCGGCCCGCCGCGTTCCCATCCGCGATCCGATAGTTTCACCAATCCTTTTTCATCACCGGTGTCGTAAAAAACGCGGTCGAACCATCGCCGTCGGTGTTCAGGAAAATCGGGATAGTGCGAGAGTATTTCAGAAAACGAATGCAGCTGCCGTGAATGAAGGGGAAGTTCGTAGGCAGGCATCAGAGCAACCTGACTTTTTTTCTCCACCCGGATCTCACTTACGAAACCTTCGAAAGTGTCGGAGTTCGTGAGATTTATGACAGTATTTGGGCTGCAGCCGTGACGGTCACCGCCTGTTGCAACCGGTTTCCCGAGTGCCTCGGCCATTTCGATCACCGCCTTATTTTCTGACCAACTGCGAAAGCCATTGATCTCCAGAGCGTGTATCCAGCTTCCATGATCGCG
>JAYSZT010000289.1:0-7241 GCA_043737915.1 Acidobacteriota bacterium | reverse complement strand
GGTTTAGAGTTAACTAAGCAGCAAGAGCTAATTCTTGATTAGCATTTGTGTTTTGTATAGTTTTTTTAACGAGCTAACCACACAAGCCCGACGTGCATCCAAAGATCTATACAAGCCCCTGTCGAAGCCTGTCGCCCCCATAGAGGAAGTCTAGTCTACGATATTTTGATGTAGATTGAAAGGTTCAGGTTGTCACGCTGCTTGGCTGTTGGCGATCAGCGTCGGGTATTTTCCGCTCCAGCAGGCGTTGCAGGTTGATGCGGGGTCGAGGCCGATGGCTTCGAGCATGCCTTCGAGCGAGAGATAACCTAGCGAGTCCACACCGATGTAGTCCCGAACTTGTTCGACCGTCAAATTGGCGGCGATCAGGTCTTTGCGGTCAGGAGTATCAACGCCGTAATAGCAGGAATGTGCAGTTGGCGGACACGAGATCCGCATGTGAACCTCTTTAGCTCCGGCCTCGCGGACCATTTCGACGATCTTTTTCGATGTCGTCCCGCGAACGATCGAGTCATCCACGAGAACCACTCTTCGGCCGTTTATGAGGTCTTTGATCGGGTTGAGTTTAAGACGAACACCGAATGATCGGATCGACTGAGAAGGCTCAATAAACGTACGCCCAACGTAATGATTTCGAATGATCGCTTGTCTAAAATTGATACCTGATTCGGAAGCAAAGCCAATGGCGGCAGCAACGCCTGAGTCCGGAACAGGAACGACGAGATCGGCTTCGACGGGATGTTCGAACGCAAGCCGTTTGCCCATCTTATGCCGCGATTCGTTGACCGATCTGCCGAAAATAGTTGAATCGGGACGCGAGAAATAGACGTGTTCGAATGTACAGACCGAGGTTTTCTTCGGCTCGAACGGCATCGACGAATGTAGGCCTTCCGCATCGATGATCAGCATCTCGCCCGGCTCGACCTCGCGGATATATTCGGCATCCATCAGGTCAAAAGCACATGTCTCGGACGCGACACAAAATGCGTCCTGTATCTTGCCCAAAACAAGCGGCCGGAACCCACGTGGATCTCGAACTGCGATCAGCGAAGTTGGCGTCAGGAACAATAGCGAAAACGCTCCCTCGGTGTCGCGAAGAACTTTTTCGATCGCCTGAACCGCATCTTTTGCAGGCGTGCGAGCGATGCCGTGCAGAATCGTTTCGGTGTCAGAGGTTGACGAAAATATTGCTCCGGCTTGTTCAAGTTCAATGCGTTTCTGGGCAGCAAATGGAAGATTGCCATTGTGACAGACAGCGATCTGGCCGTGCTGGCACGTGACGGAAAATGGCTGAACTTCGTGGATCGTATTCTTGCCGGTGGTGGAATATCGAGTATGTCCGATCGCACTCGAACCGGTCAGAGTGCTCAAAACATCGGGATTCAGAACATCGGCGACGAGGCCGATCGAGCGATGCTGGAGCAACTCGCCGCCGTAGGCCGTCACGATGCCGCACGCCTCTTGTCCGCGATGCTGTAAAGCGAACAAGCCAAGCTGCGTTAGCGTCGATGCTTCCTCGTGGCCGTAGATGCCAAAAATTCCGCATTCTTCGTGCAATTTGTCGAGTACAAGTTCCATTTCAGGCTCTATTTTGCCACACACCGGCGGTAAACAAAATCAGGACGCCACGCCTTAGCTTCATTCATGTTTTTCGCCAACGATTTCATTTGCACGAAGAAGATCGGCGGGAGTATTTAGATTCAGAAAAATATCCCGTGAATTCGGAATATCCGCGAACGTCTCAAAAGGCACAAGTGTCGGCCGCACCTGTTCGAAAATCACCTTGACCGGAGGCGACGACTGATTATTCGTCAGGGTTTCGTCGACGAATTTAAGCACCGATTTGACTCGATACAACGCAACGAGCGGTTGTATTCGTCCGTCGGATTGGATAGGTGCCACGGCATCAGTGTTCTCGGCAATTTTCGCTGCCAGCCGCTCGATCAGGTCTGCAGATACAAACGGAAAATCACACGCGATGATGAACGCCCAATCCGTTTGAGCGGACGCGAGAGCCGCGTGTACCGCCCCAAACGGCCCTCGTTTCTGGTGAATGTCGTAAACGAAAGGCAGCGACAACTGCAGTTGAGGTTCCGTGGCCGCGACAAGCGTGATCCGTTTCGGATCGAGAGCGGTTTTTATCGTCTGGACCGTTCTTTCGAGTAACGGTTTTCCATCGAAATGAATATTCGCCTTATCGATTCCGAAACGACTTGACCGACCGCCGACAAGAATGAAAGCGTCGATATCCATCAGCTCTTTGCCATTTGGACCGAATGGTCGTATTTGAAATTTCCCGTTGTCTCCGCCGTCGTCTGGATAGAGATTATTATTGATTTCGAAGTTGGCGTCTGGCTCCGTTTTGCTTGACTGCCCAATGGAACGAGTGGATTTGCCTCGGGAAAGTAAGCGGCGGTGCAGCCCTTTGGAATGTCGTACGGCACGACAATAAATCGATACGCGTGACGTTCGCCATCCTCGAAATGACTGGTCAGATCGACGACCTGGCCCTTGTGCAGGCCTTGTTTGGCAATGTCGCCTGGATTCATAAAG
Organism: Acidobacteriota bacterium; assembly: GCA_043737915.1. Taxonomy (GTDB): domain Bacteria; phylum Acidobacteriota; class Blastocatellia; order Pyrinomonadales; family Pyrinomonadaceae; genus OLB17. The sequence goes on along the minus strand of JAYSZT010000289.1, from coordinate 4,688 downwards.
ATGACACGCCTTTCGCCCTCGATCCCGCGGTATCGGTCGCTGAGATCGTAGATCGTCGTGTTGAACTGATTGTGCGACCTGATCGTCGTGAGCAAAAGTTGATCTTCCTTCAAGTCAAATTTTTCCAGTGTGCTGGCGGTGAAATGTGCCTTTCCGGTTTTCGTTAGAAAAGCACCGTCCCGCGGTGGGTTTTTCAAATAAAACCCGCCCGGATTACGCACGCGTCGGTTGTAATCCTCGCATCCGTCAACGACACGCGAGATGGAGTCGCGGATGTTGTCGTAATTTGCGACCATCTTTTCCCAATCGACCGTCGTCTTTTCCCGAAGCGTCGTTTTGGCAAGTTGAGCGACGATCCAAGGTTCGCTACGGAGCTCTTCGGACGCCGGTCTGAAAATTCCCTTCGACATCTGGACGTTGAGCATTGTGCTCTCGGTCGTCACGAATTGCTCGCCGTCCGCCTGCATATCGATCTCGGAACGCCCTAAACACGGCAGTATTAACGCCTGTTCGCCGGTGGCAAGTGCCGTTCGATTGAGCTTTGTTATGACCTCGACCGTCAGCTTACATTTTTTTAGGGCGTTGAAAACCAGTTCGGTGTCCGGTGCCGCACTCAGAAAATTGCCGCCCATCGCAAAAAATATCTTTGCCTTTCCTTCGCCCATCGCCTGAATGCTGTCGACGACATCAAGGCCGTTTTCCTGAGGCGGAATAAAGTTAAATTCCTTTCCTAGCGGCGTGAAGAATTTTTCGTTCACCTTTTCCCAGATGCCCATCGTGCGGTCGCCCTGGACATTCGAGTGGCCGCGCACGGGACAAAGTCCGGCACCTTCCTTGCCGATCTGGCCGCGAAGTAGATGCAGATTGACGACGTCCTGAATGGTCGCGACCGATGTCTTATGCTGCGTCAGTCCCATCGCCCAACAGGTTATTACTCGCTTAGCGTTAATGAACATCTCGGCGGCCTCGATGATCTGAGAACGATTAAGACCACTCTCCGACAAAATATCTTCCCACTCGGTCGCATCCAGCGACGCGATCAGTTCGTCAAAGCCTTCGGTCTTTTCGCTGATGAACTTTTTATCAAATATCGATCCGGGCAACGCCCGCTCGCGACCGAGCATTACCTTCATCATGCCTTTCAAAACAGCCATGTCGCCGCCGATGCGAACGGGCAGGTGAAGATCGGCGAAAGGTGTCGGAACGTTGCCGAGGAGAGCAGCGGGAAACTTCAGCGGGTTCGAATAATGCTGCGGATTGGGATTAACGAAATTTAGCAATCCGGCCTCAGGCAGCGGATTGATGGCTAGCATTTTAGCTCCGGATTGCTTAGCGTCCTGTAGCGACGACATCATGCGGGGAGCGTTCGTGCCGGGATTTTGGCCGATGACAATAACGAGATCTGTCTTGTCGAAATCCGATAAACGCACCGTTGCTTTGCCGAGGCCAATAGTTTCGCCCAAAGCGACACCGGACGACTCGTGACACATATTTGAGCAGTCGGGAAGATTATTCGTGCCGAATTGCCGCACGAAAAGCTGATAGAGAAATGCGGCTTCGTTCGAGGTGCGGCCCGAAGTGTAAAAGATAGCTTCGTCGGGCGAGTCAAGAGCGTTCAGTTCGCCGGCGATGAGTTCGAAAGCGTCGCCCCACGAGATAGGTTCGTAATGTGTAGAACCTTTTCTCAAGACAACCGGTTCGGTCAGGCGGCCCTGCTTGTTCATCCAGAAATCATCTTTCTCTGACAAGTCGGCGATGCTGTATCGCGACCAGAAATCACGTTCGATCTTTTTACTTGTGCCTTCGTCAGCTAGAGCTTTTGCACCGCTTTCGCAGAATTCGGCGAGCGTTCTCTTTTCGTCGGGATCGGGCCAGGCACACGACTGGCAATCGATTCCGCCTTGTTGATTTAGAACGAGCAGGCCGCGAATACCTTGGATCGGCCCCATTTTGGGCAAGACGTTGGTCATCGTCTCGACCAAGGATTTCATGCCGGCGGCGATCTTGAGCGGCTTCGTGACCGTCAGGTCGCCGAGCTTTTCGGGCGAGCGGTCTTTGATCCCATTATGTTGAATTTCTTGTTCGCTCATCTCTAGCAACTAACTTTTGGATTCGGAAACAAATCGGCGATGTCCGGGTCGCCGGGGCGGTCGAGGCAGACGAAATCTTTTTCGATCAGCACGTCCAGTTTGTCGTCCTCATCGATGTCGATCACCGCGTGAATACTTACAGCGTGAGTCGCCGTCCAATTTAACGCGACCGTCTCGGGCAACAGAACGAGGATCTGGTTGTCGCCGAACTCGACCGTCGTTTCCTCGACACAGCCCGACGCCGCGATCGAATAACGCAGAACCTGATCGATCGCCGTGCCGAATCTGATCTCTTCGCTGATGACTCCACTGGCGGCAAGATGCGTGACCTCGCTCTGCAGCAGCCTAAACCGAATCGAATTCCCTTTGATCCTTAGCTTCATATCTCGCGGATTTCAGTTTGCCGACGCGGTTGCAACTCGTTCTGAGCGAATTCGCCCTTCGCCAGTGTAAATATTGAATCGATCATCGCGAACAAACCCAACGAGCGTCATTCCGAATTCGTTGGCGAGTTCGACGGCGAGACTCGACGGTGCTCCGACGGCGGCAAGTATCGGAATTCCAGCCATCAGAGCCTTTTGAACAAGCTCGAAACTCGCCCGCCCGCTGACCAGCAGAATTGTTTCCGACAAAGGCGTCGCTCCGGCAAGAAATTTAGCACCGATCACTTTATCGAGAGCATTGTGGCGGCCGACGTCTTCGCGAACGATGTCGAGCTTTCCAGTGCGATCGAATAAGGCCGAAGCGTGCAGTCCGCCCGTCTGCTCGAAAACCTCCTGCGACTGCCGCAATATCGTTGGCAGACTGTGGATCAACGCCGAATCTATCGGCGGAAGTTCATTTGATCTCAATTCCTTGACGCCCGTGTGCAAGGCCTCGATCGAACTCTTTCCGCAGACGCCGCAACTGGATGTCGTGTAAAAATTGCGTTCGACGCTCTTGAGATCGACATCGACGCCGTCGTTCAGATCGACGCGGATGGTGTTCGAATTCAGTGCTGCCGCACGGTCGACAACTCCTCGCTGCCTGCTCACCTTTAGCCCGCAGTGTTTTATTTGTTTTACCTGTTCGGGCGATTTGAGTATGCCCTCGGTGAAAAGAAAGCCTGCCGCAAGGTCGCCGTCGTGGCCCGGCGTTCGCATCGTGATCGACACTGCACGATGCTTTCCGTCGGGAAACCCAACGCGAATCTCGAGCGGTTCCTCGACCGCGAGTAGATCGTCAAAATTACTATCGACCGCTCCACCGACAACGCGGAGGACATTCGATCGAGATAATCCGGGATTTAAGTTCACAGTTGAATCTTAGCAGACGAAGAAAATTTAGCCACGAATTACACGAATGTCACAAATAAGAATTCGATCTAATTCGTGATATTCGTGACATTCGTGGCAAAAACTCCTAATCCGAGGGGAGGATGCGGCCGCGGCACTCGCCAAACCCGATGCGGCGGAAGCCTTCGCGTTCGCAGTAGCCTTTCATTATTATTTCGTCGCCGTCTTCGAGAAAGCGGCGGGTTTCGCCTTTGGGTAGTTCGATCGGTTCGGTGCCGCGCCAAGAGAGTTCGAGCATTGAGCCGCGTTCCGACTTTTCTTTGCCTGAGATCGTGCCGGTGGCGATGAGGTCGCCCGTCTGGAGGTTGCAGCCGCCGGAGGCGTGGTGCGTCAGCATCTGGCCGATCGTCCAGTAGAGGTCCTTCATATTCGAACGCGAGAGCATGTGCGGTTCGATGTTTTCCCCACGCATCTTTTCCGTTTGGATAAAGACCTCAAGATTGATGTCGATACCGCCGAATTTTTCGTTGTTGTCATCGGCAAGATAATCGAGCGGTGCGGGATCGCCGGCTTCCCGTTCAAACGCCCTTGTACGGAACGGTGCGAGAGCCTCCATCGTTACAACGAAGGGCGAGATGGTGGTGGCGAAATTCTTGGCGAGAAACGGCCCGAGCGGCTGGTATTCCCACGCCTGTATGTCGCGGGCGGACCAGTCATTTACAAGGCACAGGCCAAAGATGTGCTGCTCGGCTTCTTCTATTGGGATGGACGTGCCTATTTCATTCCCGCCGCCAACAAAGAAGCCGACTTCCATCTCGTAGTCGAGACTCTTGCACGGAATAAACACCGGCGGAGCTTCCTGATCGGTGCGATTCTGCCCATGCGGACGTTTGATATCGGTGCCGCTTACCACGATGCTCGACGCCCGCCCATGATAGCCGATCGGTACGTATTTGTAATTCGGCAATAGCGGATTATCGGGGCGAAACATAGATCCGACGTTCGTCGCGTGATAAATGGAGCAATAGAAATCGGTGTAGTCGCCGATCTCGAACGGCAGTTCAGGATCGATTCCCTTCGCATCGACGAGGCATTTTTTCGCGTCGCGGATCAGATCGTCCGGTGCACCTTCGCGCAAAACGTCGAAAGCTGCTCTTCTGATGTCCGCGAGCACCTCAGGTCCGTACACTTCCGTCAAAAACGACAGATCACACAGCTCCATCTCCTGAGCTATCTCGTCAAAATCGGATCCAAACAGCCCTGACGAGATCGCAGTGTAGAGATCAAATATCTGGTCACCGATAGCCACCCCGAGCCGAGGCGA
>JAYSZT010000288.1:0-29651 GCA_043737915.1 Acidobacteriota bacterium | reverse complement strand
AAATGGTGCATGGGGTAGGATTTGAACCTACGTAGGAAATTAATCCGACGGGTTTACAGCCCGTTGCCTTTGACCGCTCGACCACCCATGCGTGATCTTAATTTTTGCTACGCCTGACGTATAGAGTCAAATAGCAAATTTCCAATACTAACTAAAAAGTGAAGACCTTGCAAGCGCGGAAACGCGCCTTTTTTCCGGCTATTTTGTGCGCGATCGCGGGTGAAACTTTTCGTAGTTACGTTTAAGCTGGGCACTCGTGATGTGTGTGTAGATCTGCGTGGTCGAGATATCGGCGTGCCCCAGCATTTGCTGAACCGAGCGAATATCGGCGTTGTTCTGCACAAGATGCGTCGCAAAAGAATGCCTCAGCGTATGCGGAGAGACGCCGCGCAGACCGCACTTCGCAGCGTATTCCGTGATCGCAACATATATCACCTGCCGATCGATCGGCGATCCCGCCGCATTCACAAACATATTATCGATCTCGATATTCTCTTTTTTACGGCGAACTGCCAGATAACTTTTTATCCACTCGATCGCAGATGAGCCAACCGGCACACGGCGCGTTTTGCTTCCCTTTCCGGTCGTCGTTAGAATCCCTCCATCGAGATCGATATCATTTATCCTGACATTCGCCGCTTCCGAAACACGCAGCCCGCACGCATACATCAATTCAAGAATCGCCCGGTCTCGAAGGCCGATCTCGGTCGAGGTATCCGGCGTTGAAAGCAGCGTTTCGATCTCAGAACGATTCAAAAATCGCGGCAAATACAAGCCTTTTTGCGGCGCTACCAAATCTTCCGCCGGATTATTCTTCACGTGTCCGTCGAACATCAAGAACTTATAAAACCCACGCACCGCACTGATCAGACGCCGTTTCGAATTCTCCGATAACTTCTCACCCGAAAGGTCGATCAACCATTCGCGTAGGTCCTGTCGGGTCAGGCCGATGAGTTCGAGATCATTGCTCTCTGCCCAAGAGCCAAGCCGAGCAAGATCGGTCGAATAACTCTCGATCGAATTCGCCGCCAGACCTTTCTCGACGCGGCAATAGGATAGGTATTCACGTATAAACGCCCTTTCCATCTAGTTAATTCCGAGCTTCGATTTTGAGCATAAATTTCCCATTTCCGTTTTGATATCAGCTTGTTTCTTTTCAATCTGATTCCCTTTCTCTCTGACGGCGGCTGTCCTGGATTTAAATGTGTCGTTATCTCTGATGCTGTCATCGTTAACGAGGTCAAGCTCATTCACCGCAAAGTCAGCACGCTCAATCATCGCACCCTGCAACTTAATGCCGAGCTCTATACAATCTGCTTCAGGTTTAGCTAGACCCAAAGTCAAAAGCTCCTGGTATCTTTGAATTATTTGTCGATCGTCTTCCATTTCTCTGACAAAGAACGACTTCACTAATTCCGAGTCCTTCGCGATTTCCTCTCGATTATTGGGAAAATCTTTTTTTGTTTCGTTAAGCCTTTTCATCGTCGTCAAAAGCTCGTCACCCTGACGGCGGTCTTTCGATTCTTGAGCGATTTGGTTAACCTCGCTAAAAAGTTGCGAGGCCCTCGCTTTATTCGGGTGAACCGGCGTGCAACATAGAAGAACCAAGGAGAAAAATACATATAAGACTAAGACTTTCATACTGGCTCTGGAAGAGAAAACGAGGATGCTAAGTGAAAAAGTACTGGTGCAAAGTAAACGCCAGAGCACGCCTGAATCTTAGACGTTCGAGATGTGAAAAGCAAGGAAATTCGCCTTAAAAGCCGTCGCTCGTGGTGGATGGATCGCAGCCCCCGATCTTGCTCATCATACCCATATCTACTTGGAGAACTCGTGAAGCGTGTAAGCGAGACAGATTCCAGCTTCGGAGGTCATCGCCACCGATATTCTGACAATGTTTGTGGGCAAGATGCCGAATAATCGTTAGCTGATCTTGGTCGGTAAAGGTTGAGAATGATTCAAGCAATAGAGGTGTCGCATCGGAACTCAAATTGGCATTATAGCTCGCATCAAATTCCCTTCCCTGCTGCATGAGGGCGATGTTGGTTTTTACGATAAAGGCGTCGGGGTTTAGGACGTGAGTTGCTCCAAGGATCAAAAACGCCGACCACAACGCGCCCCAGGCGAAATGCTGTCTCGCCCCTCGAAGAACGGTCGCACCGAACCAGACAAATACGATCGCGAGCCATGCCATAAAGATCATCGGATAGAGCCGGACCGTGGTCAGGCCGTAGCCAAGATTGCCGGTCAGCAAAATTAGCCGATTTGCGGCCGACGCCATGATGACGAAAAGAAGCAGTATTTGAATCGCCGCGAAAACGCGAAATATCGTTGTCGCAACCGGACTATCTTTTTTGATCAACCAGTGGGAAACAAGCAAGATCGGCAAGACGAGCCCGGCGACGGTGACGAGTTCGCCAAAGCCTCGGCGGGCGTAGTCAGCGAGTTTGAAATCGGGCGTCGCTTGGACGAGGTCCATCCCGCCGAATAAATACGGCACCTGAACGATGACGAAACTTAGAAACAGCAGATTCGTGAGACCAAGAATGACGCCGACCTCGACCGTTCCGAGAGTGAACGCCGGCGGCAGGATCGTGTTTTCGAACTCCAGCCAATTCGATCTTGTATTCTCAGTGACAGGCGAATTCCCATTGGCTTCGGATGCCTTGTCCGCTGCGGGAGAATTGGGAGGATCGGACCGGTTTATGTATTCGAGGACGCTGAGATTGTCGGGAAGAGCTGCCGAATTCACAACCGTTTCGGCCTGCATATTTTCGACCTTGCTCAGATTTGGGTCGGCGGCAGGAACAATACTTGGCTGGCCAGCATCTGCTGTGTTTTTCGATAACAATACACCGCGAAGGTACCCGGCCGAGAGCCAGGCGAAGATTCCGGTCAGGAGAACATGAGTGAAAACGATCTCAGGCTTAACATCGAATACACGTTCGACCCAGCCCTGGTAAACCTCATCCGCCGCCACGAAAAGGCCGCCAAAGATCAATATTATCGGCGTCGCGATCGCGATCCCGCGAAGCACTGAGAATGCATGTTTCGACCAACCCTTTCGCTCTATTCCTGCCCACTCGATGTCCGACACGAGTAGAACTCCGGTCATAAATGCCGCGTTAATGCTCGACCAGACAAAACCGACAACATAATGAAAGACGCCCGCGAACTGAGTTTTCACTTTCATCGAGGGCAAAAATAGGACCGACAGGATCGTCAGTATCGCGATCGAATCCGCAACCCGCAACTCGATCGAATCCCGCCAGACAAACATCGCCGCGAAAAATACCTGTGCACCGAAAAGCCCGAGCGTATGCCGGTTCAAATATTCCGGCCTGAACCACCGCAAAAGGCCGATCATGCCTGTCACGAACGCCACATTGAACAACAAAACATTGAGTCCCCAAGGCACCTCGCGCAATAAAACATTACCCAAGACCCCGAGGACAATAGCGACATGCAAAATCTGTAAACCGGTTTTAGTTCTTGTGTTCATTTGCTCGAATCCACCTCTAATTGGAACTTCTCCGCTCCTTATTGAGGAAAGGTCATCGATCTATCAATAACGTGCTAGCTAGAAAAGGTATCGCAATGGCGACCATTCCGCTCAAAACAGCGACGGTTATCAAATCCGATACTCAATCACCGTGAAGCAGACCGCATCGCCCTGACACCATTGCGAAAATAAACTAATGACGTAAAAAGCGGCGTAAATCCGAGAAATCCGATCAGTATTACCATCCCAACGACGCTAAATGGAAACAGTATCGTCCCGACGATCATTGAGATTCCCGAACTCAAGAAGAAAAGTGCGGCCAACCATCCGTTGAGCCATTTAAGCCGTTCGCCCCACAGCAACCATGCGGTCATTGCTAATATCGAAACGAACGCGAGAATGTACGCGGGTATTTGAAATTTACCTAGAATCGCCCGCTCGTCAACGCCGCCGCTGAAGACAATCGGATCAAAGAGAAAGCAGATCAACGGTAAAATGACACCGACCGTCCAATCGACGCCCTTTTGCCTCGCCGTCACATTCTCTCCGAACTGCCGTCGCCAGAAACCCTGACCTGGAGGAGAGATCGGCTCATCTTCATTCGCGTTCATATCCGCGACGTCAAGCTGAATAATCTCGCTCTGACCAATAGCGATCTCGCCAAAGTTTTCCGGCCTTTCCTCAAATCTGTAATAGAACTTTTTGCTCTCACTTACGACATCATTTTCCATTTGGATACTGCTCCATTCGAAATTATTTACGTTCAACTATCTGACGCCCAGCACCGCTCTTGTTCCCAAACTCCGTATTCGCTTTCTTCTGTCGCGTATGAAACACAGGCACGTACCAAGGCATTTTCACTTCTTAACCTCGTCTACCTTTTCACTTTCATCGCCATTATCAACGCTTCCATATGGTCGAGATATCTTTCGAGGGCTTTGCGGCCTTGTTTGGTGATCGCGTATTCGGTTAAGGGCATGCGGCCTTTGAACGATTTTTCGCAGGTAATGTAGCCGGCGTCTTCGAGTTTGCGGGCGTGGACACTGATATTGCCGTCAGTGGTATTCAAAAGGTTCTTGAGTTCCGTAAAGCTCAGCTTTTGATTCGCCGCGAGGGCACTGACGATGCCGAGACGCATCCGTTCGTGGATGACCTTGTCGAGGTCGTTCGAGACGTTCTCCGCCGCGCGGGATACGTGCAGCTCTTGCGACTCTTCGTTTTTCTTTATTGCTAACTGCTTTCTAGACATTTCTTAATTAACCGCCCATATGTACAAGCGTTCCCCAAACCATCACGAACGCGAACAAAACGCCTGCGACCGCCGCGGCTCTGACCCAGGTCACCCTGACGAAGCTGAGTGCGAGTTCGATCCCAATGCCCGTGGATACGAGCATTATGCCCATCGTCACAAAGTCGAGTGCGGTCCAGTTCACTTCCCCTGTGAACTTCATCGAGACGAATGGTATGAGAAGCAGCGACAGTGCTGCGACGAGAATGATCATTAGCCTTTTGTTCAGTATTTTCATATTCAAATCCTTTCCCAACGTGACGTAGTAACACACTCCCAACGGGTTGTGCATCCGCCTTCATTCCTATCCGCCATATCGCCTTGCGATAATCACGCCGAAAATAATGTGGAGTGCCCCGAAGCTCGCTCCCATCATCAGGTTTCCGTAGTTCGACGGTAGTGCGAATGCGATCGTGCCGAGTGCCATAAAACACCAACCCATAACGGGCACGACCTTGACTGAAAACGCTCCTCCGCAGACTACAGCGGCTCCGTAACAGAGAATGCATACCGGAGCCATTTCGTAATAGTGTCCGTATTTCCAAAGACCGAGAACAATCACCGCCCCGACGATCAGCGGCGGTGCGAAGCTCAAGGCGAATTTCCTCGCCGGTGCCGAAACGAGCGATTGTCCGGCAATCTTCGATTTTTGCCACATTGCCAAAAGGCCGATCGCAAAGGCAAGGAATGCCTCGACGAGCCATGTCGCAAGCGAATCGACAAGATATACCTGCGAGTTCGCGATGAATGCCGCGACGATCGCCGTCGCTCCCATCAGAATGCCCCCGTAGCCCGGCACGGCCGTGAAATGTGCCGAACGCTCCATCGTCTCGCGGATAAATGCGAGATTATCGATCGCCCGATCCCCGATATTAATGGGCTCATTGCACACCTCGTCACTTTTTCTCACCGCACTAAATTTCGCCATAGTAAGGATAATTTATATCAAGTAATTATGTATGTCAAGTACTTTGTAAAACAAAGTATTGTTTATTTACAAAAAAATGACGGCCCGTCGGGGCCGTCAGAAATTCTCGAGGATTAGCGAGAAAACCCCTAGTGCGGCTCATCAACCGCGACCTTTCCCTTAAACGTACGGAAAAGGAACGTGAAGTAGCCGAGAGCGAAGATCATGCCGATGGGCCACCAGATGAGCCCGACGGTCAGGCCGTACGAACCTGCCTTGGCGTTTTGGATGGTGAGACTGTATTGCGGGTCGAGTGCGGGGAGAACGTTGGGGTTGAGTCCGTAAACGGCTCCGCCGAGCATCATCGCAATATAGACCGACGATGAGATAAAGGCGAGTTTGTCGTCGCCCTTGCCGTTAAAATACTTGATCCCTCCGAGCGATGCCGCGACCAACAGCGGTATCAGCCAGCCGACGGGCAAGTAGTAATAATTGTCGAGTAACTGCGGCCGAACGACCATTACCCCGGCGAGGCTGAGTATCGTCACAAGTACGAGAGCGTACCAGCCGAGGCTGACAACGCGGCGCGCACGCTCGTTAATTTTGTCTTCGGTTTTGAGCGCGAGATAATTCGATCCGTGAACCGCTAGAGCGACTAACGCAACGACACCGGAAAGAACGGTAAACCAATCGAGAATTCCTGTCGCTCCCGTCGTCGTCCAATCGGTAAATAGCGGTTCGAAAAAATATCCTGTCGCATCGAGCGGAACGCCTCGGACCACATTTCCAAGAGCCGCTCCGAAGAATATCGCGAGCAGAATACTCGCCATTGCGAAGACAACATCCCAAAAACTGGTCCACAGCGGATTGTCGATCTGATGCCTCAGCTCAATGCCGGCCGCACGCAACATCAGAAGCCATAGGACCATTATGAGAGGCAGATAAAATCCACTAAATCCCGCCGAGTAAAGTGCCGGAAATGCAAAATAAAGTGTACCGCCGGTCGCAAGCAACCAAACTTCGTTGCCATCCCAGACCGGGCCGATCGCTCGAATGACGGTCGCCCGTTCCTTCTCATCTCGTCCGACAAAATAGTGAACAATACCTGCACCAATATCGAATCCGTCGAGGATGACATAGCAGACCAACATGAACGCAACTATCATGAACCAAACTGTTTCCATATTAGCCTCCTCAATATCCTTCGCTCAGCGCGGCTTCGTCAAGGCCCGTTGATGCTGTTCCCAGTTCGTCAGCACCGTGTTCGATTCGGCGCAGCATCAAGAAAATAAAGAGCAACGCGAGGATCGTGTACATTCCCAAAAATCCAAGCAGCGTGAAAAGCACGTTACCGCCCGAAACCATGGGTGAATGTCCGTGCTCTGTCCGGAAAAGCCCGTAGACAAGCCACGGCTGGCGGCCGAGTTCGGCGGCCATCCATCCAACCGTGTTTGCCACGAAGGGCAACGGAAAGCTGAGCATTAGTATCCAAAGCAGCCAGTTTGCCCGAAATAACCAGCCGCGCCACAGCCCAAAAGCCGCGATGACCATAACTGCGATAAAGATCGTTCCCAAACCAACCATTATGTGAAAACTGTAGTAAAGGAGCGGAATGTTCGTGGGGTGCTGATCTTCCGGAAATTGGTCAAGCCCTCGAACCTTCGCGTCCCAGCGTTGATATGTGATGAAGCTCAGCATGTTCGGAATATGGATATGATTGTCGAGCCGTTTTTTCTCCATGTCCGGCTGGCCGATGAGCACAAGCGGAGCGCCATCGGTTGTCGTGAACAAACCCTCCATCGCTGCGAGAGTAACGGGTTGATGCTCGGCAACCATCCTGCCTTGCAGATCTCCCGACGGAAAGAGCATCCAAATACTCGCGATGCATCCTGCAACAACGCCGACCCTTAGAAAAAGCCGACCATATTCGACTTGTTTTTTGGACAGAATGTAGAATGCACCGAGGGCCGAAACGGCGAAAGCTCCGGTGACGAGGGCTCCGCCCATGTTGTGCATGTATTGGTAAACAGCCCATTTATTAAGAACCAGTGACCAAAAGCTCGTGAGTTGAACAGAGCCATCGGCGGTCGCCTCGTACCCGACGGGATGCTGCATCCATGCATTCGTAGCAATTATGAACCAGCCTGAGAGCCAGGTACCGACAAATAAAAGTACTGCTGTTACGAGATGAAACGTGTTGCCGAGCCTCTTTTCACCGAAGAGAAAGAGGCCGATAAATGCTGACTCGAGAAAAAAGGCAAAGGTGCCCTCCATCGCGAGCGTTTGGCCGATCACTCCGCCGGCATACTTTGAAAAAGCCGCCCAGTTCGTACCGAACTGAAACTCCATCGGAATGCCCGTAACGACACCGAAAAGAAAGGTTATCCCAAGTATCTTGCCCCAAAATCGTGCCGATTCGTTCCAACGCTCATCCTTACTTCGGACGGCGAGGACTTTGAAAACGACGATCAACGGAGCGAGCCCCATCGACAGCATCGGAAATAAGTAGTGAAATGTGATCGTAAACGCGAACTGTATTCGATCTAACGTATTGCCTTCCATTTACCCTCCAAAGGTCAATTCGGAAGCAATCCTTATGCCGACATTTGTAAACGGCCAATGTTCTGAATAACGTGCCAGCCTTCCGCATTCTAGATAGACCTGTCGCGTTGATAACGCGAGCGTCGACGGAATGTTTGCCGCGAGGCGCGAATTTCTCCACAGTTGGCAGACCCCTTTTCGCACATGTGCGGCGGCGGGAAAATAGTTTCAACCAGATCGAGATCTTAACCGTCTTATAAATAACATGAAAAATTCAGCACCAGTGCGTCTCGCGTTCCTGCTCGCAACTATTTCTCTCTTTTGCAGCTTTTCAACAAAGGCTCAGGATCTTGGATCTGGAGAAGTGATCAAGGTGGACACTCGACTCGTCAGCGTTCCGGTCATCGTGAGCGATCGAAATGGGCGGTATATTCCGAACTTGAAGGCGGCAGATTTTTCGGTGTTTCAGGACGGCGTGAAGCAGGAGGTCGAATTTTTTGCGGCGACTGAGGAGCCGTTGACCGTTGCACTACTGATTGATACTAGCCAGAGCACGCGGTCGGTGCTCGACGATATTGAAGATTCAGCGGTCTCGTTCGTAAAGCTTTTAGGTCCGAAGGATCGGGCGATGATCGTCAGTTTCGATTACGACACTCATATTCTGAGCGGAATTACATCTGATAAACAGCAACTCGAGCGAGCCATCTATTCGGCAGAGATTCCGGAGGATTTCGGCACGACGCTACGTGATGCGGTTTACGAGACGGTGAACCGCTCATTCGCAGGCATCACAGGCCGCAAAGCGATAATTTTGATGACCGACGGAAAGGACGCACGCAGCCGCGTTTCGAGCGGAGATCTGCTTTACACCTTGCAGGAAACCGACACGCTGATCTACACGATCATGTTCAAGACCAACGAAAGACAGGCGCTTCGTCAAGTTATGGGTGGCGAGCGACGTCGAAATGGCGGTATCTTTGGCGGCGGAGGAATGGGTGGCAGATTTCCCGGCGGTGGGAATGGCCGGCGGCGGAGCGAACGCATCGAACAAAACAACCGGAACGCTGCAGAGTTCCTACAAACCCTCTCGACCACGACCGCCGGACGCTTTTATGAGAGCGAAGACGGCAAATTGAAACGAACCTTCGCATCGATCGTAGATGAACTTCGCTTCCAATACCGACTAGGTTATTATCCGGCAGACGAGACTTCCACCGAAAAGGTTCATCAGATAAAGGTTAAGATCGGTCGTGATGGCGTAGTCGTGAGAGCCCGCTCGAGTTACCGATCGACTGAAGTTTCTAAGTGACGATCGTTGCTCGCTGAAATCTTTGTGAAAGGAGGCGAGCCGAACTTCTTCTAGGCCGAAATATAAAGCGATAATCAATTTTCGCCTATTTTTTGCTACTGCTTTTCGCTTTACTGTTGACGAGGTCGCCCATATTCTCTGCCGGTAAGATGCTTGGGTCGGCGATCGAATAGGTCAGACGTTTTCTCTGCATTAGGAAATTTTTGCCGTTCCACTTGTAGAATGAACGCGTGAAATACGTCGGACAGCAGAGCTGTTCTTCATCGCCGGTGACCTTGCCGGTTTCGGCCTGGCCGAGGACGAATCGATCTTGGCCGTACAATTCTAAAACAAGTTCACCATTCTCAGACCGGAGGTCTTTGAGGCCGCCGTCGGCACGGTCACCGGTGCGAAATGGCCAGATCAACTCGGGCTTGCCGCCCTTCCATTCAAAAATGTATGCGATCTGCGGAATTGCTCCTCCGCCGGTCTCTATCTTGAGCACGACGATCGCTTCGTCAACGCCGTCGCCTGTCACGTCGAGATATTTGGCGGTGACATAAGACATTCCGATCCGCCGCTGCTGCTTTGCCTCAGCCCTTGTCTCGTCGTCGAGGTCTTCGCTGATCGGCCCGCCGACCGGAGCGGCCCGGCCATTTGTCAGTGCCATCTCCGTCGTCTCGTCAGGATTCTGCCATCCTCGCGGCAGTTCGTATGTGTAGTTTTTGAAATCAAAATTGCCGATCGGCGAGGTTGTCATTTTGTTGCGACCGTCTGTTAGTTCGGCCTGTAGATTTGGGATCGAAGGCGTCGGGACGGCCGTCGGCTGGGGGACCTGCGTCGGGGCGGCCGTGATGGTCGGAGCATCATTTTGCGGCGACTCGACCGGTCTCGAACATGAGAAGCCTAGAATTCCCGCAGCAATGATAAAAAAAACAAAAGATCTCATCGATCATTAAACCTATTCGATCGCGTCGGAATAGCCGGTCTGAAGGGCTCGATAGTCCGCGGCGAGCTCCGAGTCGCCAATGGCGTCGGCTCGCGTCGCGGCGGTCGTATAAAATGCTACGAGTGATTTGCGAACATAGTTTCGCTGCTCAGCCGTCTCGAACACCGTTTCGGCATCAGGCTTGCCGAGTGGAGACAGTTCCATTTCCGCGACTTCCCTCGCCAACGTCTTTAACCTTTCAGCGTCGCCGACCGATCCGGTGATCTCGGCCAAAACACCTATGAGCGTGCGAACAATGACATGGTCGCTTCGGCCAAAATGATAGATCTGATCGAACGCGTCATCGACAAACTGCTCAAAACTTGGCTCTTTAATGCGGATTCGGTGCTTGGCAAGGTCCTTGGCTGTCTTCGATGTGAGATCGCGAGTCGAAAGTTCCTTGATGATCACGCCGAGATAGTGAATGCAATTGACGCACGTTGTCGGATCGTTGACCGCGGGCGAGATGGCTTTGATGCCGATATCGACAAGCTGCCTGATGCCGTATTCGACATCCTGGTCGAAGCTGCGAAATTTCTGAATCGAAAAGCTCTTGCGAACCAGATCTTCCAGCTCGCTATCGATAGCAACCGGCGGCTCGATCTTGGCCAATGTCGAACCAACCTCGATAAAGCTGCCGAGGTAATTGGTAACTCGTATCGAATTTTCCGGATGCTTTTCGGCGATTCGGCGAGCCGCCTTTGTCAGAAGATCGGCATCGATCTTTTCGAGAAACCCGTTTGCTTCTGAGACTACGATGCCGTCGGCAACCTCGACCGCAGAATTGTCCGGCACCTTGTCATAAACGCCTTCGATCTCGGCGACAGTCCGGTCGGCGATACTTTTTGTGATCGTGGCGGCATTCAAATTGTCCGCCAAGTAGCCCAAAAACAGAGGAAACAATACAAAGGTTTGATAGGCTCCGAGAAATAATCCGAGGGCGTGAAGCGAGGAATTTTCGGTGAACTGGACGACAAAACAGAACGCGCAAACAGCGATCGACGACCAGAGAAACAAAGCCCGAAACCTGTCGCGGTGCCAAAAATGCCGCACGATCCTCGGCGAGAATTGAACGGAGACGAGCGACAAAGCAACGAACACGAACGAAAAGGTCGTCACCAAGATCGTGACACCGATCGAGACCCAACCGCTCAAAGCGGCACGCATCATCGGCCCTGCCAGACCGAAAACACTTCTGGAATTGATGAACAATGCCCAGCCGATCAAGAACACGGCGAGTATCGAAACGAGCAGTATCGCCCGGTCGCGATCCGTTCGGATTGGCACCGGCCGTCGGTCTCTGCTGCGTCGTGCGGTCATCGTTTACGAACTAGGCTCGTGTCAGGCTGCGATATTTAATTCGATGCGGCTGGTCGGCATCGTGGCCGAGACGGCGTTTACGGTCGGCTTCGTATTCGCTGTAGTTACCGTCGAAATATTCGACATGCGAGTCGCCCTCGAAGGCGAGAATGTGCGTCGCGATGCGGTCCAAAAACCAGCGGTCGTGAGATATTATAACGGCACAACCGCCGAAGTTTTCGAGTGATTCCTCGAGGGCACGCATTGTATTTACGTCGATGTCGTTGGTCGGCTCGTCAAGCAAAATGACGTTTGCACCGGATTTAAGCATTTTTGCGAGGTGAACTCGATTGCGCTCGCCGCCGGAAAGCTGGCCGACGAATTTTTGCTGATCAGCACCCGAGAAATTAAACTTCGAAACGTAGGTCCGGGCATTCATCTCGCGTTTGCCGAGCATTACGAAATCGAGGCCGTCGGCTATCTCTTCGAAAACAGTTTTTTCGTCATTGAGACTGTCACGCGACTGATCGACGTAGCCCAACTTAACCGTCTCTCCAACTCTGAACGAACCCGAATCGGGCTTGTCCTGCTCGGTGATAAGCCTGAAAAGCGTGGTTTTACCGGCCCCGTTCGGCCCGATGACGCCGACGATGCCGCCTTTTGGCAGCGAAAACTCGAGGTTTTCGAACAGGACTTTATTATCGTAGCCTTTCGAAACGCCGTGGGCCTCGATGACGATATCGCCAAGACGCGGCCCGGGCGGAATGTAGATCTCGAGCGTGTCGGCACGCTCTTCGGACTTGGTGGCAACGAGTTCCTCGTAGTCTCTGATGCGGGCCTTGCCTTTGGCGTGGCGGCCTTTTGTTCCCATCCGAATCCACTCGAGTTCTCGGTCGAGCGTCTTCTGCAGCTTGTCTTCGCTGCGAGCTTCCTGAGCAAGTCGGGCACTTTTTTGTTCAAGCCACGACGTATAGTTCCCCTCGTAAGGAATACCTCGACCGTGGTCGAGTTCGAGTATCCAGCCGGCGATATTATCGAGGAAGTAGCGATCGTGCGTAACCGCGATAATCGTGCCTTCGTAACGCTGCAGGTGATGTTCGAGCCACGCGACAGACTCAGCATCAAGGTGGTTCGTAGGCTCATCGAGGAGCAGAATATCTGGCTTTTGCAGCAGTAAACGGCAGAGTGCAACACGACGTTTTTCACCGCCGGAAAGGCCTTTGACGAGTGTATCCGCGGGCGGGCAGCGGAGTGCATCCATCGCCATCTCAAGCCGGGAGTCCAGGTCCCACGCGTCGGCGTGATCCAACTTTTCTTGCACTGCTCCCTGACGTTCGATCAATGCGTTCATCTCGTCGTCGTCCATCGGCTCGGCGAATTTCGCGTTGATCTCTTCAAATTCTTTGAGCAGATCGACGGTTGATTGCACGGCTTCCTCGACGATCTGAATAACGGTCTTACTCTCGTCAAGTTTCGGTTCCTGTTCAAGGAAGCCGATCGAATACCCCTTCGAAAACACAACTTCGCCGTTAAATTCGGTATCAGTACCCGCAATTATTCGCAGCAATGACGACTTACCGGCACCGTTCAGTCCGAGCACGCCGATCTTCGCACCGTAAAAAAATGACATATAGATGTCCTTCAGGACAGCTTTTTTGTCGTATAACTTCGATAGGTTGACCATCGAAAAGATGATCTTATTTGGTTCTGCCATAAAATTTTCTTCGTCACCGAACGCACAGATTCCCTGCGGTCATGCATGTGACTTAAAGTAGCTAGTTAATTTCGTTGACCAGCGAGGTAATATCTCTGCTGCTGTGCAGAACTCGTACCACCTCAATTCGGTTCTCCTTTTCAACGTAGAATACAAGGTAAGGAAAACGCTTGATCTCCCGGTAACGCATGCCGGAAATCATCACCACCTGTGCATAACGCTGGGAGCCTAACTTCGGCTGAATAGAGATGCTCGCTATAAGTTTTTCGAGCTGGGCGACAAAATCGGCGGCTATCTCAGGACCTGCTTCGTTAAGATAATAGACTAGTGCCGCGTCAATATCGTCCTCAGCCAACCGCCGACGAACGAGCCGTTTTTTCGCCACCTAATTTTTCTCCGAAATGCGTTCTCGTAACCCGTCAAAGTATAGCGAATCCATTGGTTCGTCGATGAGTTCTGAGTTGAGGCCGTCAAGTAGAAGGTTACGAAGCCTTACCCGGTCTCGTTCCTTTCGCAGAAGCTCCCGCACATACTCACTGCTACTGCCATAATCGCCATCTGTCACCTGCGAATCCACAAATGATCTAAGAGTTTCGGGCAAGGAAATGTTCATCGTGCTCATTTCCTAAGACTAACATCTATGGCAAAGCTTGCCAAACATTACTTGGCCATGGATAACTGAGGTATTAACCGCTAACCTGCGTATGGATATTATCTTAACGCCATTTTGGCCCGCCGATTTTGCCGGCATTCTAGCTAGTTGAAAGAGGGTCGATGCTACTTCTGATCGTTATTATCTAAAGCTCGGTCAAAAACATGAAAATATTCAGCCGCTTTAAACGTATAAGGCCCGACATTCTCTAAATCGTCGAAATCAACGTCCCCATCGTAACCGCTCTGATAACCGAAATCCCGCCAGATAATTCTGTCACCCTCGCGAACGATCACCGCAGAAATCGCCCCACAATCTAGATCGCCACATTCTGGGCAAACATATATACTGTTTCGCTCGTTTGCTAAGTCAGGTTTTTCGTTTCGGAGAAATCGGGCGAGGGCCCTTTTACTCACATGATCGGAGTCCCATCCGATAGGGGAGATCAAGTCGCCAAAAGTCTCGTGCAAAGATTGACCGTCGATCACAACATCAAGAAATCTTCTTCGCGTTTGAGCAGTACCGATCGTACGGTCTTTCCATCTGAGCTCGATCGTTGACATCGGTTATAGAACTATTAAGCCCCGCACTTTCACTTTTTCAATTCTGTCTAATTTTACTTCAAACCCGATTCCCGGTCCTTCCGGTGCGACGATTGTCCCTCTTTTCGTAACTTCGACGGCGGGTTCGATGATGTCTTCGTGCCAGTAGCGTTTTGAGGCGGAGACGTCGCCGGGGAGGACGAAGCCTTCGTGGGTGGACATTGCGATATTGTGGGCACGACCGATGCCGGACTCGAGCATGCCGCCGCACCAGACCGGGATCTTTCGCGAGTGACAGTATTTGCTGATGCGTTTCGCTTGTTTGTGACCGCCGACGCGACCGAGTTTCAGGTTGATTATTTTACACGCACCGATCTTGATAGCTTTGCGAGCGTCGGGTAGCGAATGAATCGACTCATCAAGACAGATCGGCGTGTCGATCTCTTTCTGCAACGCTGCGTGGTCAAACATATCGTCATACGCCAGCGGCTGTTCGAACATCATCAGCTCATATTTATCGAGTTGTTGAAAGAGCTTGATGTCCTTGAGCGTGTATGCCGAATTCGCGTCGCCCATCAGCTTGATCTTGCCAAATTGTTTTCGAACGCGTTTGATCACATCGATATCCCAACCGGGAGCGATCTTGATCTTGATGCGGCGGTAGCCGGCGTCGAGTTCGACCTGGATCTTTTCGAAAAGCTGTTCGAGATTGTCCTGAATGCCGATCGAAACACCGCATTCGATTGTTTGATTGACACCGCCGAGGTGTTTCCAGAGAGGCACTTTTAATTTTTTGGCCTCGAGATCCCAACAGGCGGTTTCGATCGCGGCCTTTGCCATTCGGTTGCCACGGACTTTCATCATCAACGCCCAGATCTGATTTGCCGATTTTACCTCGCGGCCGATCACCATCGGAGCCAAGATCTTTTCGATCGTGAGCCAGGCGGCATCGGTCCACTCTTCGTTATACGAAGGCGTCTCGCCACACGTAACCTCGCCCCAACCGGTCGCACCGTCAAAATCTTCGACGCGAACCAAAATTATCCGGCGCTCGTAAGTGCGGCCAAAGCTCGTCTCAAAAAAATGGACGAGCGGCAAATTGATCTCAGTAAGTTCTACGGATTTGATCTTAAGCATGACGGCAAAATTTAAGATTAGTAATTGTGGTCACGAATTGCAACAGCCTGACTCACTCGACCTCAAACTGTACAAACTGCGTCGCGATCCGGCTTTTGCCGTTGGCGAGTTCGTGTGTGACGACGACCTGCAAGATATAGTCGCCTGCCTCCATATCTTTCCCGATCGAGATCGCACCCGCCGCGTTTATATTGGCAACATCCTTTTGACCAGACATATCTATTGGCGTCGGCTTACCGTCGAGTAAGAGTTTGCCGTTACGAAATACGCGGATTCTAGTTCTGACCGATCCGGTTTTTGCGTTATCTAATTTCGCGTTATATATTTCAAATCCGTAGCGAAGAATGGTTCCCACCTTGAATATTCTCAGTGCTGTGTCACTCATCGGATCGGTCGCGATCTTACCGCTATTCGAGGCCGCTAAACTTTCCCAATCCGACGCAGAGACACTGTCCAGCACAATGCTCGAGACCGTGAGGCGGTTCTTTTTAAGATTCGGCACTTCGATGAACTGGCTTGCCGAACCAATCTTTAAGTTCTGTGCATCACGAATCGCGATGCGATATTGGTAGGCTCCGGGTTTCTTAACCGGAAAGATGAACTGATAAACAAAACCTTTCTTCAAAAGTT
The DNA here is from genome assembly GCA_043737915.1 of Acidobacteriota bacterium. Taxonomy (GTDB): domain Bacteria; phylum Acidobacteriota; class Blastocatellia; order Pyrinomonadales; family Pyrinomonadaceae; genus OLB17. The sequence continues at coordinate 13,163 of JAYSZT010000288.1, read as the reverse complement.
CCGTCACCGTCTCCGGCGGAACGGTGAGCGTGTAGGTTTTTGAAATGCTCTCGACCAACTGGCCGTTGTCGCCAAAGCTAACGGCGAGCACGTCGAAAATTGCCTTTTGCAATCCCTGGCCCGCGTCGGTGAATTTTAGATCTTGAACATTCACGTGCAACAGCGAACGGACGAACGAACCGTTTTTTTGGTCGAAACCGAACAAAGTGTTAAGCCGCAACTCGATACCGCCAACACCGAACGGAGAGGTTAGGGCCGTCTGTAACTGCTGAGAAGTCGTCATATTGGCGGGAGTTTTTACGACCTCTCTATCGGCAACGTTAAAGAAGCCACTGCGGTACCTGACACTCGCACCTTTCCGACTAACCGTCACCGCGAGTTTGTTAAATTTACGCTTCGCGTCAAAAGTCCCGGTTTCCGGTTCATAACCGACAAGATAGTAGCTTTGATCGTTGAGAACTTTGCGGACTCCGCCACTGAGGTCATTGTTATTCTTGATTGCCAGGCCGCCTGTCTCTTCGGCCAGAAAACTCAGTCCCGCCTGCGTGTCCAAGAGTTGATCACGGCGAGCCGCTGTGGCGCGGTTAATAGCATCCGGGCTCGAGTTGGCGATCGAATCAGCGGCGGTAAAACCCGTATACTGCACGCCACGGGCGTCGATCGTATAAAAAACAACTGCCGAACGGTTAGCTAGATCGATAAGTGATTTGAGGAAATCAAGGACTCGGCCGCCTTCGGACATGCCATTTTGATTAGTTTCGAGCAATCGAAAGCCGTCCGAAAACAGGATCACCGATTTACGTCCCGGCAATTCGCTCATCCCGCTGACAATATATCTCAGGGCACCGAGAGTTCCAGTTGCAAAAATACTCGCGCGATAATCATCTAAGCTTTGCCCGCTGGTCGACGGACCTTCGGGGGCATCCTCAATCTCCGTCGTTCCAAGCGATATATCTGGCGTCGATTCGATCGGGGCGAAGGCACTGACACCTCCGGTACCGTACGGATTCCACTTTACTTTCTCGACGGCTGCGTACAACACGCGTTTGTCCGATGTGAATTGCTGCAACGCACCGATTCCGGCACCCGTACGAATTATGGCGACAAGGTCGCCTTCCTGCATTTGTTCATCGACAAACTTTTTAAGGCTGCGGCGCGTTTGATACGCGCTTTCAAATGACAGCGAGAGATCGTCAACGACGAGAGCGATCGTCCGGCGAATGTTCTCCGCTCGAAGCGTTACCTGCGGTATCGGTACAGCCGTTTTATCGGCGTTGGCGAGCGGCTCCGCCTTTGTCCCGATCGATGACACAAAAGAAAAATTCGTTATCTTTTGCTTTACACCATTTTCAAATATCTCTATTTCCTCGGGTTTAATGTCGGTTAAAACCTTTCCCTTTTCGTCCGTAACAGAAATATCGACCTGGATCAGGCTCGTCGAGATCTTAACGACGTCGTCGTCGACGCGAGTCGGTGACGGTGACGGTCTTTGGGCAAAGAAACCGGTGGAAAGTACAAAAATAATAACAATTGATGGGAGAAAATTCTTCATTGCGGCTCAAACTCCTAGACCTTTATGATGTTTGTTATGATATGACGGTTTGACTTTTATTCAAAGATCTTTGCGACGGACAAAGTTCTGGGCGGTTTATTCATCACTAGTTAGGGAACATTAATAATATACATCTATGCTTCGAAATATTGCAGATCTCGGCGTCCTAATCCTCTTAATATCGGTGTTTTTCATGGTCGGTTGTTCGGCTCAGCAGACGGAGGATCAGGCACTCAGATCACTTCGCGAACTGACATCGAAAGGCAAATTGCCGCCCGAGGGCGTGGTCGCCGATCTGGAAACGCGGTTTGCCGGCAAGAGAACCGGTGCTCTGGCGAAACTGCTTCGCGCCCGGATAAAATTTGAGAACAACGATTTCGCCGGTGCCGCTGCACTTCTAAATTCCGATATTTTTAAGCAAAAGACAAACCTTGCAGATCACGCGATGTGGCTTCGCGGGAAAGCTCTGCAATCGGCGGGAAACCACGGCGAGGCGATGACCGTTTTCGCGAAGCTGATAGACGAATATCCGGCATCGATTCGCGCCCGTGACGCAAAATTATTATGGGCGACCTCGGCGATCGCATCCGGACGAGCGGTGGAGGCACCGGCATTTTTAGTTGAACTTACCGAAAAAAATGACTCCGACGCCTTGCTCCTAACTGCAAAAGCATACGAATCTCAAGGATCTCAAGTCGAAGCTATCCGGTATTATCGCCGCACATACTTTTTCGCCCCAAGCACCGCCGCCGCAAAGGAAGCCGAGGCTAAATTGCTGTCATCTGGTCAACCGCTCCTGCCGCAGACAGCGGACGAGCAAACGGCTCGCGCAGACAGATTATTGGCGATTAAAATCTATGCCGAAGCGGCAAACGCTTACCTATTGCTCGCTAATAACTTTCCGAATTCGCTAACGCCGCAAACCCGGATCAAGCGACTGACCGCCCATGCAAATTCCGGTAGGATGCTCGAGGCCCAAAATGCTTTCAGCTCACTGCCCGAGTCCGCAACCGAGCGTGAAGAAGGTTATCGTCAGCTCGTCCTCGGCTACGCTAAAGCCAAACAATGGCCGCAGGCTCGCGCGACCGCTGATGAGATGCGGGCAAAGTTCCCGGCCGGGAAACTGCTCGCCAAAACATTTATCGACGCCGGACTCGCCGCACGGGAGGCGAAGAATCGTGCTGAGGAAGGTTATTATTTCAACACCGCTGTTGCAAATTTTCCGAACGCTATCGAGGTCGCACAGGCACAGTTCGAATCGGCTTGGTTTCAGCACGAGGGTGGGAATTTTGCAATGTCTTCGCAAATGATGATCGAGCACCTCGCTCGCTACGCGGATAAAGACACCACCAATCGCGGCATCGCCGGATATTGGGCGGCCCGCGACAGTGAACGCGCCGGAAAGATCGCCGAGGCTTGTGCCTTGTACGACGGAACAGCCTATCGGTATGGTGCGAACTGGTACGGCTACCTCGCCCTCGGACGCCTGACGACGATGAAGTCGCAAGGTAATTGCCGAACTACCACATCACCCAACCCGACGGTCGCAAAGGCCGTCTCCAACCTCAAGATCGTCACGGTTGCAGCGGAGACCTCAACTAAAAAGGAACTCGAGCGCGTCGAAAAAAGCGACGAATTAAGCACGATCGGCCTCTTCGACTGGGCGATCAGCGAGTTGCAAGAAGCGAAGAAAACCGCCAACAACAGCCCGAAGATCAATCTCGCTCTCGCCCGCTATTACCGGTTGAAAGGTGATAATACAGCCGCATTTGTCGCATTGAAACCGAGCTATCCGGATTACGCACAGATGTTCCCCGAGGAAATGGGACGGGAAGAATGGGAGGTTTTTTATCCGCTGATCGCGTGGAGTGAGATCAAACAATGGTCAAAGGCCCGCAATCTCGACCAGTATCAGGTCGCCGGCCTGATCCGCCAGGAATCGGTTTTCACGCCGCGTGCCGCCTCACCGGCAAAGGCTTACGGATTGATGCAGCTCTTGCTTCCGACCGCAAAACTAGTCGCCAGAAAGTACGGAACGACAATTCCATCAAATTATGAAGATCTTTACGAGCCGTCACTAAATATCGAGTTGGGCACCGCGTATATGCGTGACCAACTCGATAAGTTCGGCCGCATCGAATATCTCGCCGTCGCCTACAACGCCGGTCCGGGCCGCGTCACACAATGGAGAGCGAGGCTCCCCGCCGAGATGGACGAGTTCGTCGAGGAGATCCCGTTCAAAGAAACCAAAGCCTACGTTCAGGGCGTCGTGCGAAACTCAGCCCAATACCGCCGCCTGTACGACAACAACGGAAATTTCAGATCCAATGTCGGAACGCGGCCGCTGAGAGGCGAGATCGACTCGAAACCGCGAGATAAGTTCCTGGCGGAGTTTCCGGAAATCAGTGTTGTTGACACGGCAGAATAGCGAGTTTATGATGCCGGAATGAAGCTTTCAATGCGGTATGGGATCATCAGTTTGGCCGCTCTCGCTCTCTTGACTTTGGTCCATTGGGTACGCGGGAATGTTTCCATCGATACTCCGGCGATTTCGTTTTTCCTGGGAGTTGCTCCGAACTTCGCGGCTTCGATCGCGATAATTTTTGTCTTTTTAGGGATCGTTGCGGGGCAGGAAAAAGTCCGCTCATTCGAAGCTTATCGCGGATGGTTCTTCATTTTGGCGGCGATATCGCTCGCCGGATTGATCGGTTGGGAAGTTTTTCAAATGACCAGCAGAAGACTGGTCTTTGATCCCTTCGACATTGTATTTACGGTAGTAGGTGTTTGTACGGCGTACGCTTTGTTTCTCCTTTATTCACCCCGAGACGATTCGGTCGAAATCGAAAGCGCCGAATGAGAATAGTTCCTCTCCCGAGGCCTCAACCTTTGTTCATTGATCCAAACATCAGCATTTTGTGAAGATTTTTCTATTCAATTCGCTGTCTTGAATGGTATAATTTAAAGTCGAAACAAAATAAAATTAGCTGCTTCTATTTCGCGATGTGTGAGGTTATTTGATGACGAAACTCAGCGTAAACCTAAAACAATATAATGTTAACGCAGATCCGGATACGCCGCTTTTGTGGGTCATCCGTGATGACATCGGGTTAACGGGGACAAAGTTTGGCTGCGGTGTGGCTCAATGCGGGGCTTGTACTATTCACGTTGACGGCGAGGCACGGCGCTCGTGTGTAACGCCGTTAAAAGCCGCGGTCGGTAAGGAAATAACGACAATCGAAGGCATTTCGCCCGACGTCACGCACCCGCTGCAGACAGCTTGGATCGCGGAGGACGTGCCGCAATGCGGTTACTGTCAGTCAGGCCAGATAATGTCGGCTGCGATTCTGCTGAAACAAAATAAAAAGCCGACGGATACTGACATCGATCAGGCAATGTCCGGCATTGTTTGCCGTTGCGGCACCTATAACCGAATCAGAAGCGCGATCAAACTCGCGGCGATCAACGGAGGTAAATGAGATGACCCCAAAATTAGAACTCGACAGACGCTCATTCCTCAAAGCCACGCTCGTCGCCGGCGGTGCACTTGTATTTGGCATCTCGACGCCGGTCCAAACTCGTGCGGAAGAGAAATTAGGCGTCACGGCAGAACCGGCCGCAGAATTTCACCCTAACGCCTTCATCAAGATCGCACCGGACGGCAAAGTGACCGTCGTCGTCGGTCAGGCGGAAATGGGCCAAGGCGTTTTAACGTCGCTGCCAATGATCGTTGCGGACGAACTCGAGATCGACTGGAAAGACGTCACTTATGAACACGGACCTCCGGGGAAAGAATTTATTAATCCGGCACTAGGCGGCCAGATCACGGGCGGAAGTGCGAGTATCCGCGGTCTGATCGAGCCGCTTCGCAAGGCTTCGGCCTCCGCACGAGAAATGCTTGTCATGGCGGCCGCCCAGCAGTGGGGCGTGCCCGTCGAACAATGCCGCGTCAGCAAGGGAGAGGTTTTTCACCCGACCTCGCGGAGGGCAGCAAAATACGCTACGCTGCTCACCGCCGCCGCCACGATCACACCTCCGACCGCACCGAAACTAAAAGACGCCAAAGATTTTAATTTCATTGGCAAAAGCATGAAACGTCTCGATACACCTGAAAAGGTCGACGGTTCAGGTATTTTTGGTATCGATATAAAAGTGCCCGGAATGCTGACCGCCAGCATCCTACGTTCGCCGGTGATAGGCGGAAAGATAACGAGCGTCGATGATGCCGCAGCAAAAGCTGTGAAAGGCGTTCGGAATGTTGTCCGCCTAGACCGCGGCGTCGCGGTCGTCGCCGATAATTACTGGGCTGCGAAAAAAGGACGTGATGCTCTGAAGGTCGTTTGGGACGAAGGAGCGATGGCGTCCGTTTCTAGTGAAAAGCTTTACCAAGCCGACGTCGAGGCCGCCGCGAATGGGAAAGGTATCGAAGCGAAAAAGATCGGTGACGTAACCGCCGGCCGCACTAAAGCGACAAAAACTATCGATGCGGTCTACTACGCTCCGTTTCTCGCCCATGCGACGATGGAACCTATGAATGCGACCGCCGACGTCCGAGCCGATAGCTGCGAGGTGTGGAGCGGGATTCAGGCTCAGATGGTAGTTCAGGGTTTGGTTGCGAAGGAACTTGGGCTGCCTCCGGAAAAGATAAAGGTCAATAACACTTTGCTCGGCGGCGGATTCGGCAGACGCCTCGGCGAATATGTTGTCGACGCGGTAAAGCTGTCAAAATCCGTCGGCAAACCTGTAAAAGTCATTTGGACCCGTGAAGACGATATGCACGGCGATTTTTATCGGCCGTCCGCGTACAACAAGATGTCAGCCGGACTGGATGGAGCCGGTAAGCCAGTCTTCTGGCACCACCGGATCGTCAGCCCGTCGATAATGGCTTCTCTCGGGCCGGGACTTTTTGGGTTCGCACCTCCGACCGACAAGCTCGATGATACAGCAACTGAGGGTGCCCACACGTTGCCGTACGAAATGCAGAATCTTTATGTTGACTGGGTTCCCAGCACGCCCGGCGTTCCGGTCGGGTTCTGGCGTTCGGTCGGCAGTTCGCATACTGCATTCTCGACCGAGTGTTTTCTTGACGAGTTAGCGTTTGAGGCTAAAAAAGATCCACTAGTTTTCCGGCTTTCACTGCTCGACAAACATCCTCGCTATATCGGAGTGTTAAAACTTGCTGCCGAGAAGGCCGGCTGGAGTAAACCGGCGGCGAAAGGTCTCTTTCGCGGGATCGCCGTTCACGAAAGCTTCGGTAGCTTTGTCGCCCAGGTCGCCGAGGTCTCGGTGGACAAGAATACCGGCAAGGTTAAAGTTCATCGCGTCGTGTGCGCGATCGATTGTGGGCAGGTCGTCAATCCCGACACGGTTGCAGCCCAGATGGAGGGCTGCATTATCTTTGGTTTGACGGCGGCGTTCTATGGCGAGATCACATTGAAAGACGGTCAGGTCCAGCAGCGTAATTTTTATGATTATAAGATGCTGCGAATGAATGAAACGCCAAAGATCGAAACATACATCGTGCCGAGTACGGAGAAACACGGCGGTGTCGGCGAACCCGGTACGCCGCCCATTGCTCCGGCTGTCGTCAACGCCATTTTTGCCGCGACGGGCAAGCGTTTGCGGAGTTTACCGATCCGTCCGGCAGACTTAAAGGAGAAAGCGTAATGAACGAATCAAAGGTTTTTAATCTCCGAAATAGTTTGAAAATACTCGTGGTTCTGACCGCGTTGTTCGGAGTGGCGGCCCTCGCTTACTCAAGCCGAATCGAAGACCTCGAACGCGTGGAAGCGTCGACCATCAGTGATGAGACGATCGCGAATTCACCCGATCCGGCCAAGGCGAAAGCTGCGTTCAACGAGGCGGTAAAGGTGTTCTTTTCTGCTCGATGCGCCAACTGTCATCCCGGCGGCGAAATTCCAACCCAAGGCGACGAAATGACGCCGCACACGCAGGGCGTTACCCGCGGGAAAGATGGAAAAGGTATGTATGGTCAACAATGCACCGCCTGCCATCAGATGGAGAACCTTCCCGGCGAACACATGCCACCTGGAGCGTCGAAGGCCTGGCATATGCCGCCAGCCAATCAGAAGATGCCTTTCCAGGGCGTGACGGCCGGACAATTGTGCCGCAATTTCAAAGACCCGGCAAAAAACGGCGGATTCAAGAACTTACGAGAGGCAATGGATCATATTCAGAAAAAAGATCCGCTTGTAATGTGGGGCTGGAACCCGGGCAATGGCCGGACCCTGCCGCCGATGAGCTTTGAGGAATTTTCCGCAAAGGTCGAGGAGTGGGTTGTCAACGGCGGTGCCTGTCCGGAATAGTCGGGACGACCTTCGTTAGCTCAAATAGTGACCCGAAGTTCTTATAGCGATGAACCGTCCGCGCCTTGTGCCGACGGTTCTTTCCATATTCTACCTTGAAAGAAATTACCGAAATTCTCCGCGCTGTCTCTCACCTTCCGATAGGCGAAAAAGCTATACTCGCGACGGTTGTTGATGTTCGCGGATCCGGTTATCGTTTGCCGGGAGCCAGAATGTTGATCCTTAAAAATGGCGATACATTCGGCACGGTCTCGGGCGGTTGTCTCGAGGCAGATGTGCTCGAGCGGGCGACAAAAGTCCTCGCAAGCGGCACATCTGAGATATTTACCTACGACACGACCGGCGACGAAAACTCCGTCTTTAGCCTGAACATGGGCTGTCGTGGCGTGATCGAAATACTGCTCGAACCGGTCGACAGAGAAAGTGAATTGATCGCAAAGATGAGATCGGCGTATGAGGATCGCGAGGCTTCGGATGATTTCGAGACGCCGGTCGCCATAATGCTTTTCGGGGCCGGGGCGGACGCGATTCCTCTCGTAAATATCGCTTCCGAACTAGGTTGGCAGGTCACGGTTCACGATCATCGACCGGCGTTTCTTACCCAAGAAAGATTTCCGTCGGCTACTATGCTCATTCGCCAGAATGTTGATGAGCCGCTGGGAGAGATCTTCGCCGACGATCGAACTGCGGCGGTAATAATGACTCACAATTACGCCCGCGATCGTTCTGTTTTACCGGCTTTACTGAATTCCACCGCCTTTTATATCGGAGCTTTGGGGCCCAAGCGGAGGACGGAACAACTGCTCGAAGAGATTGCCTCAGACGGCCAAATTTTTGCCGTCGAACAACTCGCACGCCTCTACGCACCCGTTGGCCTCGACATAGGGGCCGACACGCCGGAAAGCATCGCCTTATCGATCGTCGGCGAGATACAAAGTGTCTTAAGAAATCGTAACGGCGGTAATCTTCGTGATCGTGTGGGGTCGATCTATGGCCGAACATAAAAATCCAAATATCGGCGGATTGCTTTTGGCGGCCGGCAGTTCGAGCCGTCTGGGTCACGCAAAACAGTTATTGGTTTTTGAGGGTAAAACTTTAATTAGACGCTCAACAGAAACACTTCTCGATGCCGGATGCAGAGCGGTCGTCGTGGTTCTCGGAGCTGAGATCGACGGCTCAGTTGCGGAGATCGAAGACCTGCCCGTCCACGTTTGCATCAATAAGAACTGGGAGACTGGAATGGGTTCCTCTATTATTGCCGGACTCGAAGAACTAAGGCTTCTCGACCCAAACCTCACTGCGATCGTCATTACATTGTGTGATCAGCCATATGTTACCTCACACCACATTCGCTCTCTGATCGATCGATCTCAAGTGTCAAATTCACCAATCGTTGCCGCCAAGTATGGCGAAACGATTGGAGTGCCGGCATTATTTTCGCGCAGTTTGTTCGATGAGCTTATGAGGTCCACCGGGGACAAGGGAGCCCGTCAAATGATCCGCAACCATAGAAACGTGGAGATAATCGAGATCCAGGCCGCCGTTACAGACATCGATACGCTTGAGGACGCGAAGGCTCTTCTATCCGATCAGCATTAGTTTTCGGTCCGACAATCTAAGAACAGCTGTTCAGAAAAGTGCCGGCAATGGCTTGATCCCTGTCATCAGGCAGTCCAAAAGTATAGCGGACCACTGCTCCATCCGACGAGTACCTGATCTGCCAGTTGCTTTGAACCTGACCCACAACCCGTAAGCCGGGATCAAATTTTCCGTCGCCGTCGTAGTCACCCGGAGCAAGCCGACAACCGGTCGGGCCGCCGGTTTGGATGGTGGATTCCACCCCGTCTTCGCTGCGACGAAAGCGCCATTCTCCGCTCGATGAGTTAAACCACGACAGATCTGCCTTTCCGTCCCCTGTGTAATCGCCCGCGATCGGGCTTCCTCCGATATTGAACTCATAATAAAGAGGTCCTGCACTGCTGCCCAGTATCCTCCATTTGAAACTACAGCACTGCTCCAGAACGGCGAAATCAGCTTTCCCGTCACCGTCGTAATCCGCCGCCGGTGCCGTCCTATCGCCAACAACGCCCCATGGCACATAGGAAACACCGCCCGTCGATCGAAGTACAAAATACCTGCTCATTGAAGGTCGGTAGACGGCCGGATCCGCCTTACCGTCGCCATCATAGTCAGCGGGCATCGGCTTGTCTTCAGCTAATCCGAATGGGAAGGCGTAGTAGCTAAAGTTCTCACTTCTGACGATGAACCACTCACCAGTGGAAGGTCGATAAAAGGCAAAATCATCCTTCCCGTCGCCTGTATAATCGGCGGGCGCGATGGTGTCCGTTGCCGTGCCAAATTGGATGCTTGCCCAGCTGCCGTCCATTGAACTTCTGTAGAACCACTCTCCGGTTGGACGACGGTAAACCGAAATATCAGTTTTACCGTCTCCATCAAAATCAAACGGAGCCCGAGCCGTCGCCGATATAATGCCGAAGACCAAAAAACAGGCCAGGATCGTGTACTTCATGATCGTATTCTCCTTGAAAGACTTACCGAACATGATAAACGGGATCAACTAGCTCCGCAAACATTTTTTAAGCTTTCGGGTGCGACCGGTCGTAAACTTCGATCATTTTTTCCATCGAAACCTGCGTGTAGATCTGGGTCGTCGTCAGTCGGGCGTGACCGAGCAGCTCCTGAATATCCCGGAGGTCGGCTCCCTGATCGAGAAGGTGTGTGGCGAAGGTGTGGCGTAGCGAATGAGGCGATATGTCGTGGATGTCGGCGCAGAGCCTGATGTATTTATCGATCATACGGCCGACGGAGCGCGTGGTGATGCGTGTGCCCTGATAGTTAAGGAACAATGCCTGCAGATCGCGTTTTGCCTCGGGACAGTTGTTAAGGAATTTACCGCGTGTGGTTTCGAGATAGAGCATCACTGCTTGCAATGCCGGTTCGCCGAATGGCACAGTTCGCTGTTTTTTGCGTTTGCCGGTAACAAGCACCATTTTTTCCCGAAAATCGACAGCTGCCAGATCAACTCCGACGAGCTCGCCGACACGAATGCCGGTCGCGTATAGAAATTCGATGATCGCCCGATCACGTCGCCCAAGATCGGTGTTGATATCAGGCGTTTCGATAAAGCGAACGGCGTCCTCGATCGACAGATGATTCGGCAGTTTTCGTTCGATCTTCGGCGTTGCAACCTGTTTGGCGGGATTTGATTCGAGTTTGCCCTCACGGACGAGAAATTGGAAGAAGGTTCTAAGGCTCGCGAGCTTTCTCGCCACCGACGTCTTCTTATGATCCGCGTGAAGCGACGCCATCCATTCGCGGATCGTCAGGCGATCAATTTCTGTAACTGCCATGTCCTCTCGTTTCTCGACCCGAAACAAATGGATACGGAATTGCTCGAGATCGCTCGCGTAGTTTCGCAAAGTATGCGGACTAACATTACGCTCGTATTTGAGGTGCTGGAAAAATTCGGTGAGATGTTGCGAAAGCATTATTTCCTTCCGACATAGTAACCTTTGCGGGCCTTTACCGTCACGTTTTGTTTATCTTTGACGTTAACTGAGATGGTGCAAAACTCTCCGCGTTTTCCCGCGTCGTCCTCGGGATAGTAGCTGATAATGTATTGCTGGGCGAGTTCGGCTGAGATCTGTTTGAATGCCTCGCTCATCTCATTTTCGTCGATAGGGGAATAGACCGAGCCTCCGGTTTGCTGCGTGATCTCGATCATTCGGCGTTCGGCGGTGAGGGCACGGATGTTCGCGTTTCCGTTGCGCTGACCGGTCCGCTTAAAATTCTCGAAGTCCTTTGTTTTCACCACGAAAACCTGAACATTATCGATGTGCAGGACTCGTACCGCTTCCTCTAAAGTATTCTTGAAGTCGCTGTAGGTGTCTTCGCCGTCGGAGACGATGACCAGAACGCGGCGGCCGCTGGCCGATTTTAGATATTCCGAAGCCTCGATGATGCCGTCAAGCAGAGCAGTCGCTCCCTTCGGCTCGGCGAACAGTTGAATTGCCTGCGTCAGGCGCGAAACGTCGTTGGTAAAAGGCTGTTCGAGCCGTGTGTAGTCTGCAACCGAAAATAAGGCTGCCAAGTCGCGTTCGGGCCTGATCACACGGCGAAAGAATTTGACCGCCGCCTCGCGTTCAAAATCACGAGCGATCAAAACGCTCGATGAGTTGTCGAACAGCATTGCGAGGCGTATCGGCGATTCGCTCTTGAATATCTCGCCGACCTCGACAGATTTACCATCGATCCTAAGTTCGAAATCCTTGGCCTGCAGATTCGTAACGGCACGTCCGGCGGCATCGAGGACGGAGACCGGAATTGGCACGAGGGTCGAATCTACCTTCAGAATGCCGTCCGCGTCTTCTCCGAGCCCGGAAGTTCCCGGCGTTGGCGAAGGTTTGGGCTTCGCGGTAACGGGCTGCGTTGGGTTATAGCCGACGGAGGTTCGGTCTGATGGAGTCGGTGTTGGCGTCCCAAGCAGTTTCACCCGACCGGACTGGGCCGCGACGGATACCGTAAAAAGACAGACTGTGATCAAAAGATATTTCATTCAGACCGAAAACAACTGCTAACTTCAATATTTGATTGCAAAACCTTCTGAATATATGCCTAGACAAAAATTAACTTTACTCCCGCAAACAGCAGCACGACCGCCAGAACGCGACGCAAAGTCATCGACTCAAACTTCTTACTGCCCAGTGTCGACCCTACCAGAGCGCCAACGACCGCGGCGGCGATCCATATCCAAACTTCGGCAGGCAGGCCGTTTAGGGCGCCTTTCGTATATTGGCCGATCAGCCCAGAGACCGAATTGACCAGAATAAATAGCACCGAAACTCCCGCAGCAACACGTGTTTCCGACCAATGCATCAGGAGTAGTATTGGAGTTAAGAAAATACCGCCGCCAACACCGACCATTCCCGAAAGCAAACCGATCACCGCTCCAATGAGTAGACAGGCGACGATCGGCGGATCTTTGACCTGATCATCGCCCTTGAGGTTTATCGCAAGCCGTACTGCCGCCAAGCACAATACTGCTCCGAGCACGATCTTGTAAACGTCGGTCGGCAGATGTATCATCCCGCCGACAAACGCCATCGGTATCGACGCCGCCGCAAAAGGCCAGAACAAACGCCACGAAAAATACCCGGCGCGATAAAACTGTACCGTTCCGATCGATGCAACAAACAAATTCAACAACAAAGCCGTCGGCCGCGTCACCTCCGGAGCCACCGCCAAAAACGCCATCACCGCCAAATACC
>JAYSZT010000287.1:0-3115 GCA_043737915.1 Acidobacteriota bacterium | reverse complement strand
GCATTTGCCGTATCAACAACGTCGCTCGAGGTCAGGCCGTAGTGGACGAATCGGGCAGATTCACCGATATTCTCGGCAAGGTTGGTCGTGAACGCGATCACGTCGTGATCGGTTGTTTTCTCGATCTCGTTGATCCGTTCGACCGTGAATGCCGCCTTTGCCTTTATTTCAGCGACGGCGTCGGCCGGTATCGTGCCCATTTCGGCATGAACCTCGCAAACCGCGATCTCGACATCAAGCCACTTCTGAAATTTGTTATGGAGCGACCAAATGCCGCCCATTTCGGGTAATGTGTATCTTTCGATCATGTAGTTCCAAGTCTATTTGACCCGCCGCAATTTTCAAAATCCAACTCATGATCTCGGCCGCGAATGTCGGAGCGGAATCGTCCGGAAAAAATAATTCATACAAACTTCATCGCTCTCCGGTTCACCTCAGCTCCGATACGGTTATACTTAAAGATTGGCTCTTTACGGTTAGATCAAGGCGAACATCAATGAATTTTAGATCGCTCAAGTCTGTTCACATCACGAATTACTATCACAAGGATTCCGGCGGTATCAGCACGGCCTACAATAAGCTTCTCGAAGCTGCGAACCGCCACGGACGCGAGGTTCGCCTAATTGTCCCGGGGGAAACGGACGATGTCGAAGATATCGGCGAATTCGGACGGATCTATTACGTAAAAGCCCTGCAGTCTCCCGTCGTCGACAGCCGATATCGATTGATCACGCCACTAAATTACGTACCGATCGGTTCGCCGATCCGAAAGATTTTGTCCGCCGAGATGCCTGATATTGTCGAGATCGGCGAAAAATACCTTCTATCGGCTCTTGCCGGTGTCATCAGGACAGGTCATTTCAAGGAACTCGGTCGGCCTTTGCTGATCCATTTTTCACACGAACGAATGGACGACAACCTGCGGGCATTTCTCTCTAAAACAAAGATCTTGAATTGGTTTTCGCAGCAATTTATTCGCAATTATATTTTGCCGTCGTTCGATTACCACATCGCAAATTCGAACTACACGGCCGGCGAACTTACGATCCCCTCGTCGGAGACCGCAGGCAGCCGATCGCCCAGCGCTTTTTCGAGCTTCTGCTATCGAATGTTGAATACGTCAAATAATGCTTCCACGGATAACGTAAAAGTGAGTAATTGCGGCGTCGATTTTGAATTTTTCAACTCGCATCGTAAAAACAACGCGGTTCGAAAGGCGATCCTCGATGAGGCTCTCTTTCCCGAAGACGCCAAGATCATCCTTTACGCAGGCCGAATCTCTCCGGAGAAGAACGTGGCGATACTTCCGGCGATCTTGGAGTTGCTGCAAAAAGCAAACTCGTCAACTAACGGGAGCTTGTGCCGACTACTTATCTTAGGTAATGGTCCGAAAAGCGATTGGCTTGAGGAGCAATTAAGGCAAGTTGCACCTGGGAAATACAAACTGATGGGACATTTGACCGACAAGAATAAAATGGCTGAGATCTACACCAACAGCGACGTGTTCCTGCATCCGAATCCTCGCGAACCGTTCGGCATCGGTCCGTTAGAGGCGATGGCGTCCGGTCTGCCGTGCGTTCTTCCAAACGCCGGCGGCGTATTATCCTACGCAAATCCTGACAATGCCTGGCTCGTCGATCCCGAGCCTGGACAATTTGTCGAGGCGATTCTCGGCGCACTCAGCAACGAAGCTGAACGAGATCGACGTATTCAAAATGGCCTCGAAACAGCCAAGGATAATTCGTGGGTACGCTCGACAGATCGGCTATTCAATCTCTACGACGAGATCTATTCTGAGTTCAAAACAAGCGGCTCCGAGGTCTATCATTCGAGCATCACACTTGGTGATCAGTCGATAGTCGCGTGAGGGTTTTGCTCCGGTTCCGTCTCGGCGATCGACCGATCTGCGGGCATTTTTTCGATTGTTGGCTTATCGCCCAAAACATCCTCGAAATAGATCATCTTCACGAGCACCACCGTCATCGCCAGGAGCGGAGTCGCGAGTACTAACCCCAGACCGCCGATCATTGCTCCGAGGGCGAGCTGGAAAATGATCGTTAATGCCGGTGCGAGTTCAACGGTTTCGCGTTCGATCATAGGCGTCACAACATTCGATTCGATCACCTGAACGCCGCCGTAGAGCCCAAGCACGTACAACGCACTGATCGGACTGTCAATGAATGCCAATAAGATCGCCGGGATCGCCGACAAGATCGGACCGAAATTAGGGATGAAAGACAACAGGCCTGCGATCAGCCCCAGCGTCAGGGCGAGCGGAACTCCAATTATCGAAAGCCCGATCCAAGTCAGGATGCCGATGAAAAGCATCGAAGCAACCTTGCCGATAAGCCACCAGCGAAGCGTTTCGTAGATCGCATGTAGCACTTCACGCACTCGTTTTCGTTTATCCATTGGGAAGAATTTCGCAATGCCTTCCGAATAAAACCGCGGCTCACTGGCAAGGTAGATTCCGAGCAGGATAGTTACGACTGCATTTCCCAGAGCACCGATGGTCGACGAAAAAAAGCCGCCCACCCGCGACATAATGCTCGCCGCGTCGATCTTAGCCATCACCGCATCAGCACTCGGCAATTGATCGATTAGTGTCCGTCCCCAGTTGAACTGCGACAGGTATTGCCCGGCACTTTGGGCAGACCTTGGAACTTCGACCCGTAGCACTCGAACTTGCTCGGCTACGCTCGGTGCAAGCAGAGCGACGGCTCCGGCGATCACCAACACCAGAAGTCCGGCGACAAACATCACCAACCAGCCTTCGCCGAGCGGAATCCATTTTCGCAAGAGGTCGGCCAGCCCGCGCAGGAATATTGCCAGCAACGCCGACGCAAATATCAACAATAAAATGTCGAAGGTAAAATAGACGAGCGTCAGTCCCAACAGTACGAGGCACGCGACCACGACAACGATCAGCACACGTGCTACATAGCTTTTGCCGTAATTGGAGGGCTCGGACATGTTAGATAATATTTTTGGCGATCAATAATTCTGCATTGAGAACGGCCGAGCCGGCAGCACCGCGAACTGTATTGTGGCTAAGCGAAACGAACCGATAGTCACAGATGTTATCCGGAAAAACCCGGCCGACCGTGATCGTCAT
>JAYSZT010000286.1:0-7302 GCA_043737915.1 Acidobacteriota bacterium | reverse complement strand
GCTAGATAAAACAATTGAAAACCTCCGGTATTTCTCGCGACTCACAGATCCACATTTGGAAGAAATGATTCTGATCTCTATCGAGACTCAGAACTTAGTTTTGATCGGTGAGCTCGAAGAATATTTATCGTTACCGCGCGGCCTGATCGTAGAGGTTCTGGATCGCCTTGAGGCCCGTGGTACCGTTTACCAGGTCGATCGATATGTACCGGGCAGTGGTCGACAATACCGGATGTACAAAAGCCGGAGAGTAAAGAACGTCGAGGTATACGAGAGCTTCGCGGACCATATCCAGCCAAATCGGCTTTGATCGGCCAGCTAAAACGTTCACGGTCTCCAAAAACTCTCCACTATACAGGCAGAACTAAGAATTATGTGGCTTTTAGATAGGTTGCTAAGTAGGCGAAATCAGCCAATTGTTGAGTAAATATAAGGCTGAAAGCGATGTCAAGAAATGCTAAGTATGCCCTCGGTAGGATTCGAACCTACAACCAACGGATTATGAGTCCGCTGCTCTAACCGTTGAGCTACAAGGGCATAACGTTAACAGTTTAATTTATTCTATTTTTTCCCGCAAATTGGCTTAGAATTATGCCAGTAACGGCTGAAAGATGGCGGCGTTCCTGATCCGGTCTTCTTTTTCGGCCAGAGCGTGGGCGGCGGTTGGTTCGCCATGATCGGTGCGGAAGGCAGTTTCGATCTCGCCGCCTGATCGGCCGTTGAGGATCTGTTCGAGAACGTAAAGATCGATATCCCCGAAATCAGGTAAACCTAACGCAGTTGCTTTTTCTTCGCCCGCAATCCTTGAATTGGCCAGGTCGTACGTCCAGTCAAGGACTTTTTCGATCGGTTCGGCGTCCGGAAAACGCTGCTTTATGAGCGAATAGATTCGTTCTCGCCCTTCGACGTTTAGCAGCAATGCCAAAAAGAAGCGTTGCTCCGGATCGTCAACGAACTGCCGCTGCCGCACGATCGCGAACTGCTTGTCCTGATGAGCGAATACACCATGAAAAACATCCGAACCATGACGCTTTTCAGCCAATTCGAGAAATACTTGAAATCGTCCTTCTCGTTCGGTCAAGTTAAATAATTTATCGACATGGCTCGCTCGCAGGAAGTTGCGCAAGTTAGTCAATATTTCGATCGTTGTCTGAAAATCACACGATTCCATCCATCTGGCGATCATAGCGTCAGCTTCCGGATGTTTCGCCCGCAACATAGCCATCGCGAGCTACATTTTCTTCACGACCGTATCCTGTTCGAAGAATGGATCGATCGCGAGGTTTGGCTTGAGGTAATTGTATTGCGGCAGGTGCAACGGGCTACGGTCGGTGCGAACGACGATGGTCGCTGACGGCGATTCGAGATGAAACAGAGAATGGATATAATCTCTGCCACCCGCTATTTCCTGCACATCACCAACATTTAATATCTCGCAGACCTTGAGCGACATTTCGCCGACCTCGGCAAATTTGTTGATCGAGCGAGCACGCTGGAATTCGTACCAGCTATGAATGCTCGAACCGTACATCACCTGAAACGCACCGCAAAAACCGTGCTGATGAATCGAGGTGGTCGCCTCGAACCAAAAATAGACGTCGACATGAAATCGCAAGCCAGAAAAAACGGTCACGGGCGGATCAGCAAAATTCGCCTTCAGATCTCGCTGACGTGGCAATTCATATTCGCCGAGAGCCCATTCGACAACTTCCCAAACGTCAACCTTGGACGGAATATCCGCGAGACGCAGGGCGTCCGCCGCGATTGCTGGCAATGCCGCCTCGTCGTAGTCTATCTGCCGCCAACGATCTTCGATATCGCGGCCAAGTTGAGCAAAAATATCCATCATTGATCCATTATTGATTATGATCAGTCGAGTCGAACACCGGCGGAGGCGGCGGTGCGATCATCGTCGGTTCATCCGGGATGCGGTCGAGGTACTTAAAGATCAACAGAATGCTGCCGACGCTAAAAACGATCGAAAGTATAGTAATCACCCACGCGTAATCGTCGTAAAGACTTTCGCTCCAACCTGCAAATTCGACCCCGACACCTATAATTATGCCAATGCCAAAAGCGACGAGCAATTGCATACCGATAAAAGTGACCCCGCAGATCGCCGCCCAAAGATATGCATTCCGGCCCGAATCACGTGCCTTTCTGTACCCAAAGATTACTGCAAGTATCGCAAATAACATAGAAACTCCTTACGGCTCTTCATCAAAACGCGGTTTTCTACCGCTCACTTTTCGATAAGTTCCGTCTGCCATTACGTTGTGTCCGAAGCCACATCCGCCGTCCGTCTCATCTTCGACTATCTTCAATGTGCCGAGCTTAACGAATTTGAAAACAAATTTACACTTCCCGTCTTCTGATTCGTAGTTCGCGGTATCGCCAACAATGACCGCAACCTCATCGAATCCGCCCATGTTTACCGACGGTTCACCGTTCTTTAGCGAATACGGATATACGAGGTCCATCGCGACCCTGATCTTTCCGCCACCGAGAGCGAGGATCTTGATCTCATTCGAAAACTTCCTGAACTTGCCGCGAAAGTTCATCTTGAAGGTTCCATTGACCTCGGCCGCCGAAACGCTCTTGCGCGATGTTTGTGCAACCGAAAACGTCGAGGCTGTCATCATAACGGCCAAAGCAAATACAGAGCAGAAGGCGTGTTTACCCATAAGTCCTCTTTTCGATAAATAGTTTATCTGCTATATTTTGCCTAACTCTTCTCAGAATTTAAACAACTAAAGGAATAAAATCGATGAGCGCAACCGCACAATCCATTACTGCCGATGCTTCGCAGAAGCATCCAAAGGGCCTAGCCGTACTATTTGCCACCGAGATGTGGGAACGATTTTCGTTCTACTCGATGCTCGCGCTGTTCACGCTTTACTTGCGTGATCCAAGCGAAGGCTTTGGTTGGACAGCCGCTGAGGCAACATGGCTGTACTCGACATATTTGATGTTTGTTTACCTTAGCCCGCTCGTCGGTGGATTTATCGCCGATAGATATACCGGCTATCGCAAAGCAGTGATGATCGGCGGGTTTTTCTTCATGGCCGGTCACGCGACACTGTCGATCCCTGCGATATGGGCAGTTTACCTTGCTCTGACCTTCCTAGTTATCGGTAACGGTTTCTTCAAGCCCAATGTCTCGACGATGGTCGGTAACCTCTATCCAGAGGGTAGCCCGCTCAAGGATCGTGCGTACAATATTTTCTACATGGGCATTAACGTCGGTGCGGCACTCGCTCCGATCGTGATGGAGATCGTGCGGCATTATTTCGGTTTCCACGCCGCATTTGCGGTCGCCGCATTCGGAATGGTTTTGTCGGTCCTCGTGCTCTGGAAATGGAAAGAGCACATTAAGATCGCGGACAACAAGCACGCCCTTTCGAGTGCTGAACAGGCAGATGCGGCAGCAACCGCTGTAGATGCTCCGCCGCACGAAGTAAGCGATCAAGGTGAAAGAACCACTTCGCAAAAAGCGATGGACCTGATGAACACCGTCTCCGATGGCAGACGCATCATGGCACTGATCGTCATCTTTTTGATAGTCATCGTATTCTGGATGGTGTTCCATCAAAACGGCTCGACCATCACATATTTTGCTGACGACAATACGGATTGGGCGGTGTCGGGAACGCTTTCTAACTCGATCAACGCGATCTGGATCCTGATCCTGACATTCCCGCTTGTAGCGTTCTGGGGTTTCTTGTCCCGTCGCGGCAAAGAGCCTTCCACCCCGACCAAGATGGCGATCGGCATGACATTGACCGGATTGTCCTTTCTCGTATTAGGATACGGTGCGTATGTCGGTGAAACATCGACTCGAACCGCAGATCAGATTGCCTCGGGTGAATTTCGCATCAACGAACGAGTAGCGTCAAATCTAGTAAGTCAGGGCGTTCCGAAAGACGTTATCGATAAATTGATGGCTGCGAAGAAAGACGACGGCAAACCCGTCATCGACGGCGTTAAATTTGCCACCGCGACCGACGAAAAAACTAGTGTCAAGACTTCCGGCGGAGACGGTCTCATAGCTGCGGTCAACAAGGTCGCTCCGGGACAAGGCGATGCTCACAAGGAGAAATTCTTGCAAGCCTCGCACCTTTTCCGGGTATCGCCGTTTTGGCTGATATTTGCCTATATGATCGTGACGCTCGGTGAGCTGATGCTGTCACCGATGGGCCTCTCGCTCGTTTCTAAGGTCGCTCCGATCAGTAAACGCGGCCTGCTCATGGGCGGCTGGTTCGTCGCGACGGCGATCGGGAACAAACTAACGCAGATCGGCGTCTACTGGGACATCTGGCTCCAGTCGTCGTTCTTCATCGTCCTCGCGTGTATGGCGTTGGTGATGGCGGTCGTGCTGTTTGCGATCCTGAAACCACTAAAGAAAGCGATGCCAGGCGTTTAGGGATAGTGCAGAAGCCTTAAGGTAGGTAAGGGCGTAACACCCACGTTGGTTGTTACGCCCTTCTTTCTGAATTTTAAGGCAACTAAACTCTTTCTCTATTTTTATAAGCCCGCATCGCCTCGGCGGCTCCGGCGTGCATTATCTCGGGCTTGTGGTATTTCCAGTATTTTTCAAACTCTTCTTCTCCCATCTGCGTATTCTCTAGGCGTGCTTTTTCCTTCAGGAAATTTTCGGCCCAGGCTCGAATATCCATATCCGTATTCAACGCAGTTCGCGCTCCGTGCATCAAATTATCTCGTTCCATCGTTTTTATCTCCTCGTGCTAAGTTATGCTACATTTCAAAATATCAGGCTATTTTACAGGAGTCATTTTGTGAAGAAAATCGTTATCTCTCTGCTTTTAACTTTATCATTTCTGCCGGCGGCGAGTCCTGCTCAGAAGCGGCCGGCTGTCGCGGCAAAGGCTGCGTTGGCCACTGCCAAGACTCAGCAATCTGCGTATGAAATTCCCATAATTACAAAAACGCTCGCAAATGGGCTCGAGGTCATCGTTTTGGCAGATTCGAGTATTCCGCTAGTGACGGTCGAGCTCAATGTCCGCAATGGATCATTCACCGAACCTCCGGAATATAACGGCCTCTCGCACCTTTTCGAGCATATGTTCTTTAAGGACAATCTTGCCGTGCGCCTCGGCGAATGTGAGAATACGCCGATCGCCAATCGCTTCTCGCCGGGTTACACCGCCGGTTGCAGCGAAGCGTTGAGCCTTAAGCCCCGGATCGGTGACATTAGCTATCTGAAAGACCGCAACCAGCTCGGTTTTTTTAACGGAACCACCCGCGAAGAGGTTGTAAACTACTTCTACAACGTAACTACTCCATACCTCGAGTCCGCTCTCCGTCAGGTAAATGATTCCGTGAGGTTTCCGGCATTCGACAGGACTGACTTTGAGAACGAAAAGAAGGTCGTCATCGGCGAAATAGACCGGCAAGAGGCAAACCCGTACCAGTTTCTCGACCTCACGATGCGTGAAAAACTCTTCTACAAATACCCGACGCGCAAGATACCGATCGGCACACGGCAAACGGTGACAGCGGCCACTCTGGACCAGATGCGGCTCATTCAATCACGATATTATGTTCCGAATAACTCGGCTCTGATCGTCACGGGCGACGTAAAAGCGGATGAAGTTTTTCGACTCGCTGAACAGATCTTCGGAAACTGGGAACGCCGTAAGGTCGACCCGTTCAAGGAATTCCCGCTCGTCGAGCATCCTCCGCTGACCAAGAGCGAAGGCATTGTTATTGAAAAAAAGACCGAGGAGGAAGGCCCGGACGATAAAGGCCAGAACGTTTTTCTTGAGGTCGGCTGGCACGGCCCATCGATCGGCAAGGATGATGCTGCGACCTATGCAGCCGACGTTTTCTCTTACATCATCACCCAACCCGACTCGCGGTTCCAACGCAACCTGGTCGATTCCGGCTTGGTCGTAAATGCAAATTTCGGCTATTACACGCAGCGGAACATCGGACCCATCAATCTAATAATGGTGACAACCCCGGAAAAATCAAAGGCGGCGATGAAGGCCGCCTACGCCGAGATCGCGAACTTCACCGACCCAACGTACTTTACTGACGAAGAACTCGAAAGCGCCAAGACGATACTTGAATCTAACGACCTTTTTTCCAGGGAAAAACTCAGCGAGTACTCACACACCCTCGGCTTTTGGTGGTCTTCAACGGGAATCGACTATTATCGGGGCTACTATAAAAATCTTCGTGCAGTTTCGCGTCTCGAGATAAATAAATATTTGAATAATTACGTTCTGGGCAAGCCGCACGTAGCGATCGCGTTGGTCTCTCCCGGAGCCAAACAAAAGGCTAATTTGACCGAGCAGGACCTAACCGGAGGAAAATAATGAAAAAGCTCAAAATCAAACAATTATTCGCTCCGTTGCTACTCGTCGTGATGCTTGCTGGTCTCACCTATGGTCAGAATGGCAAGGTCGACAACATAAACGCCCAGGCGGCTCAGGTAACCGAATTCGAGGTCAATGGCCTAAAGGTTCTGCTTAAACGCCGTGTCGCGTCGCCAACCGTCGCTGCGGCACTGTTTGTTCGGGGCGGGTCGAGGAACGTAACCGAAAAGAATGCTGGCATCGAAGCTCTGATGCTCAGGTCCGCGATCGAGGCGGGGAAAAAATATCCCCGTCAGACCGTCCGGCGCGAGATCTCACGGACCGGCAGCGGTTTGGGAGCGTCAGCCGGGAATGATTACAGCATCGTTTCGCTGGGAACAACCCGGCCAAATTTTGACCGCGTATGGGATATTTTTACCGACACGCTGCTTAATCCGGCGTTCGAAACGGCGGACATCGAGCGTACTCGTCAGGCAACATTAACCGGGCTTCGCGAGGCAGGCATCAGCCCCGATGGTGCCGTGCAGGATGAGATCGAACGTGTTATTTACGCCGGCCATCCATATTCGAACGACGTCGATGGGACCGTCGCCACCGTCACCAATTTTAAGGCCGGGGAGATCATTGCCTACCACAAAAAAATGATGGAAACATCGCGGTTACTACTCGTTTTTGTGGGTGACCTCGATCCGGATGATCTTAAGCAACGGATCGCTGCTTCGTTCGGAAAACTGCCGCGGGGCGATTACAAAGAGAAAGCTTTTCCGACTCTAAATTTCTCAAAACCGACCCTCGACATCGTCGCCCGGCCGAATCTGCCGACAAACTACGTCAAAGGCGTTTTCGAGGCCCCGGCTCTTGGGAGTGCCGATTATTATCCGATGCGGGTCGCGATGTCGATTCTCCAACAGCTTATCTTTCAGGAGGTTCGCCAAAATCGTCAGCTCTCATACGCCCCGGG
>JAYSZT010000285.1:0-3128 GCA_043737915.1 Acidobacteriota bacterium | reverse complement strand
TTTGCAATACCTCGACATCGATGCGGCCGCCAAACACTGCGCGTCTGGAATCGGAATTTGGGAATGGGCCGGTACTGACGGTAATTATGAGCCTGACGTTGTGATGGCCTGTGCCGGAGACGTACCGACATTGGAAACGCTCGCGGCTGTAGAGATTCTCCGTCAAAACCTTCCCGACCTTAAGATTCGTGTTGTCAACGTGGTCAATTTGATGAAATTGCAGCCCGTAAAAGAACACCCGCATGGCCTGTCCGATACAGACTTTGATTCTATTTTTACGCCTGATAAACCTGTGATTTTCGCTTTCCATGGATATCCCTGGTTAATCCACCGCCTTACATATCGCCGTACTAACCACGGCAATATCCATGTTCGGGGTTATAAGGAGGAAGGGTCAACGACGACACCATTTGATATGGTCGTGCTAAATGACCTGGACCGTTTTCATCTCGTTATGGACGTTGTCGACCGCGTTCCCCAGCTTGAAAACGCAGGAGTTCAGGTCAAACAAATAATGCGTGACCGGCTTATCCAGCATCGCGAATACATCAACGAGTACGGCGATGACATGCCGGAAGTGCGCGATTGGAAATGGAGTTTATAAAATGACCAGCGAGGAAACCATTCGGTAAGAGGCTCAATGAAGAAACAGAGAGCGTCTGAAAATACTAACCGAGCATCTTTGACACATGAAAAGTCGCGGGATGAGTTATTACTCGCGCCCTACGCCTACTCTTCGACGCAAATCACAAGTTTATTAGATGTCGACGCTTCGAGGGGTTTATCGAACAAAGAAGCTGAAACTAGGCTGGATAGGGATGGGGCGAACACTCTGGAAACCGCTATCGGACGCCGCTGGTGGCGGATTTTACTCGATCAGTTTAGAAGCATTGTGGTCTGGCTCCTAACTTTTGCCGCAATCGTCGCTTGGTTCACCGAAAGTCAGATCGAGGCGGCGGCGATTCTGGCTGTCCTAATTCTCAATGCCCTTATCGGATTTGCAATTGAATGGAAGGCCGGACGTGCCCTTGACGCTTTGCGAAAAGCGACGCATACCATGGCGAGGGTGCGGCGAAATGGAAGCGAACACGTCATTAACTCTTCCGAACTCGTATCGGGCGACATTATTATATTGACGGCGGGTGATCGCGTTCCAGCGGATTCGCTCCTAATCGAATCGGTCAACCTAAACGCCGACGAATCCACATTGACGGGCGAAAGTGTTCCGGGCGAAAAAATCAGTACACGCGTCGAAATCTCCGCTCCGCTTGCCGAACGCACTTCGATGCTTTATCTCGGAACAAATATTGTTCGTGGTCGTGCAATTGCGGTCGTAACTGCAACTGGAACCCAGACCGAAATCGGTCATATTGGGCAATTGATCATTCAGACAAAATCGGAACAAACTCCGCTTGAGCGAAAGTTGCAGCAGCTGGGAACAACGCTCGTATATGTCGTTTTGGGGGTCGCCGCCATTGTGATGCTGGTCGGCGTGGTGCGCGGCAGCGACTGGTGGCTGATGCTCGAGGTTTCCGTCAGTTTGGCGGTCGCGGCAGTTCCCGAAGGACTCCCCGCCGTAACAACTTTGATTCTAGCTCTGGGTGTTTTGCGAATGGCTAGGCATAACGCGATCGTCCGTAAACTTTCGGCGGTTGAAACGCTTGGCAGTACCACCGTCATCTGTTCGGACAAAACCGGGACTCTGACCGAAAACCGGATGACGGTCAAGGAATTCCAACTAGCAAATGGGCAGGTTATCCAACTTTCCGAAAGAACCGGGACTGTTTTGCCGGACAAAAATCTTACTAGCCTTTTGCGCGTTGGTGTTTTGTGTAATGAAGCCTCATTCAACCCGAAAAATGCAGACGGAAAGCAAACGATAGGCGACCCGACCGAAACTGCTTTGCTCGTCGCCGCCGATACGCTTGGACTGAACGTCCAAACAGAACGAGAACATCATAAAAATCTGTTCGAACAGCCGTTCGACGCCACCACCAAAAGAATGGTAACTGTCTCCGAAGCTGAAGACGGAAGACAATTTGCGGCGATGAAAGGAGCTCCCGGCGTGTTGCTAGATGCTTGTAGCAGCTATATAACCAAAAACGGGGAAATTGGTGTTCTCGATGATGGAATACGGCGAGCCTTTTTAGAGATTAACGAATCCATGGCGAGCCGGGCCTTGCGCGTTTTGGCTTTTGCCGAAAAACCCTTAAATGGGGAAATTGGTTTCAGTTCCGGTGACGAAACCAAATCCAAAGATGGGATTAAGGACGGCTATACTTTTTTGGGCTTTATTGGAATGAGTGACCCGCTTCGCGAAGGCGTTGTTGAAGCGGTCCGAAACGCCCAACAAGCCGGAATTCGTGTGGTGATGCTGACCGGCGACCAGTTGAATACTGCCCGAGCTGTGGCCCAGGAACTAAATTTGAGTGAGGGCTCGGATATTTTTGCACTACATTCCGACGATCTAGCGGATTCTGACAGCGAAAAAATAGCTCAAATGGCGCGTGAAGCCCACGTTTTTGCCCGGGTTACGCCTGAAGACAAACTGCGGATAGTCGAGGCTTTACAGAAAGCAGGGGAAATTGTCGCAGTGACGGGTGACGGCGTAAATGATGCTCCCGCACTAAAACGTGCCGATATCGGAATTGCAATGGGAATGCGCGGAACAGAAGTGGCAAAAGAAGCCGCCGACATTGTATTGACTGATGATAATTTTTCGACAATCGTCAAAGCTGTAGAAGGCGGACGAGCCATCTATGCCAATATCACTAAATTTGTTCACCTGATGTTTTCGCACAACCTCGGTGAAATTCTTGTGATTTTCATTCCGATCGCCGCCGGGTTTCCATTGCCGCTGCTTCCATTGCAGATTCTCTGGATAAATCTCGTAACGGATATTTTTCCGGCTCTCGCTCTCGCCGTCGAGCCAGCCTCACTAAAAACGATGACTCGCGGCCCACTTTCGTCTCGGGAGAATTTATTGTCAAGGCCTTTCTTGGTCTTGATCTCTTGGCAGGGGGTGATGCTCGCGATAATCGCACTAGCGGCTTACTTCTGGTCGTTGCAGACCTACGGCGAAGGAGCACACACGCAAACGGTCACTCTATTGGCTGTCGTTGGGTCAC
>JAYSZT010000284.1:0-3142 GCA_043737915.1 Acidobacteriota bacterium | reverse complement strand
GACAATCCCCTCCGCTCAATCCCCGCATCGCAAATAGATGCGGTAGAGGTTCAATTTCCACAAATAGGCGATAAAGTGGACGGGCTAACCGTGCGGGATGATGTGCCGAATAAGGCATCTATCTCTGCAACTTTTACTGAATACAAGATATTGCCCGGTATTCGCGAAGTTCCGATGTCTGCATTTAATGGCATTTATGAACGGACTTCTCGGACAAAAGACCTTGCTCGACAAATTGACGAATCAGGCGAAATCAACCCGCTAATCGTCGCGATTGATGAGGAAGGCCCGTATATTCTTGAGGGTGGTCATCGCTACGACGCATTGGGGATTTTAGGCAAGAAAAGCATTCCTGCAATGGTGGTCGTCGACCAAGACAATGACTCAAGCGTGCTACGGCAAGTTCCCAAAGAGCAGCCAGACACAATCAAGGAAGTGCGTGACGACAGCGGGCGGTTATTAGCACCGAACGGTAAGCCGTCGAATCTCAACGAGCGTCAGTGGAAGGAAGTGCGGACACCGGCGTTTATTGAGTATTTTGGGGATTGGCTGAATGATCCTGCGAATGGCATTCACGCCGGATGGATGAAAACTCCGAGCGAGACACTCCATAACACCCGCGTCGAAACCGCGTTGTCGAAACCCACCTGGAAGGATGCATTTAGGCGCCGCCGGTGTTTGTTGCCCGCGACGGCATTCTTTGAACCGTTAAACGTAGGTGGCGTCAAAAAGGTGGTGAAATTCGATCTTAAAAACGGGGAACCGTTTATGATCGCTGGAATTTGGGAAAAGTTTGACTTTAAGGGGCAACCGACAAATGGCTGTTCTATGATGATTGGTGAGCCGAATCCCTTCGTTCAAAACGTGCATACCCGGATGCCCGCTTTACTCCACCAAAAGGATATTCTGGACTATCTCAGCATTCCACCCGAACAGGCCGAACTCGCCCGCCAACTCATCGTGACGCCGTTTCCCGAAGATCTGATGCAGGGAAATGTTGACGCCGAATCTTCCTAATATTTCTTGCGTAAGACACTGCCATTCACGTATGATACAAACTATCGAGTGAACGTATGCAAGTGTTTTCCCTAACCGAAGCCCCGCTGTCTCTAAAATTGCCGTTGATGCAGTACCGTGTTCCTGCGGGATTTCCATCGCCTGCAACTGATTACGTCGAAAAACGGATAGATCTGACTGAGGAGCTAATACCGAATCCCGCGTTTACGTTTGTTGCCCGTAATTCGGGCAATTCGATGATGCCGACGATCCCTCCGGACAATCTATTGCTCATCGATTTTAAGGCCGATCTTCCTAATGGCTGCGTGGTCATGGCAGTGATCAATTCTGAATTCTGCATACGACGACTCTATAAATTCTCTGACGGCTCGATTGAGTTACGTGCCGACAATCCCGACTACAAGCCGATCTTTTTACCGTGCGAGTTCGAAGGCGACTTTGAGATTCGCGGCCGGGTCATTTGGAATATAAACGATCCGAATAAATGCAAGCCATAGCCCTGATCGATTGCAATAATTTCTACGTTTCGTGCGAACGGCTGTTTCAGCCGAAGCTTCGAGGCCGTCCTGTCGTTGTGCTATCCAATAACGACGGCTGTGTTGTCTCACGTTCGAATGAAGCAAAGGCCCTCGGTATTCCGATGGGGGTTCCGCTGTTTGAGATCCGGGACGAGATCGAAAAGCACCGCATCGCAGTTTATTCCTCAAATTACACCCTTTACGGGGATATTAGTTCACGGGTACATGAGGCTATCGCTCATTTTTCCAATGAGATAGAAAACTATTCTATCGACGAAGCCTTCGCGGTTTTAGAAATGAACCAATACAGCAAAGGTTTGATGGATTCCGGTATCGAGATTCGCGAGTCGGTAAAACAATGGACCGGCATTCCGACATCGATCGGAATCGGCCCGACAAAAACGCTTGCCAAGATTGCCGGAAAGATCGCGAAGAAGGCATCGGACGGAGTTTTTGACCTCACGAGTAAGACCTTGCAAGATAAGGTTTTGGCGGAGACCGACATTATCGATATTTGGGGCATTAACAAGCGGACGGCGGTAAAGCTACAAGCCCTTGGCATTTACTCGGCCAAGGATTATCGCGACATGGATGTTCGCCTTGCCCGGAAAACTCTTACCGTCGTTGGCTCCCGGATGGTATTAGAGCTGCGAGGCTTTCCCGTAATCGGCCTTGAAATGCTGGTTCCGCTGAAGAAGAACATCTGCTGCTCGCGGTCATTCGCCGGTGAGGTGTTTTCAAAGTCAGAGATCGTCGAATCTGTGATTCATCATCTTTCGACTGCCGCCGAAAAAATGCGCCGCCACGATCTAGTTACGAACGCGATCGAGGTTTTTATCCATACGAATAAATTTAAAGAGAACGGATATTCAAACGCCGCCACTCTGAAAGTAAGCCCTACCGACTCGACCCGCGAACTGATTGCCCAGGCGATGCGGATTCTGGATGCAATCTATAAGCCCGGCTACGGCTACCGGAAATCGGGTGTGTTACTTCTCGGCCTGCAACCGCGCATCGCGGAAACGAAAAGGCTTTTCAATGAGGAAAACTATTTAAAAGATCGTGAGTTAATGGCCGCGATCGACCAATTAAACGCTAAACACGGATCCCGAACGGTGCGCTTCGGGCCACCAATAAAACGCGAGGTGAAGTGGAAAATGAACCGCAATATGCTTTCGCCGTCGTACACAACCAACATTGATCATATACTGAGCGTTAACGAATAGGTTTTATTGGCTGCTAGGACTTGGCGCGTAGAATTACGAATCGACGAGCGTTCAGCGCTAATCGTTGGTAGCCAAAACCAATAAATTCTTCCAAAATTGATCTTGCTTAGTCCAACATTTAGTCCAACACGCACACGAGACAGTATTGTGAACCACTCTCCTTTTTCGTAACTACCTGCAGCTAAGGAATTTATGTTGGTACTCGCGGCGGGGTTCGAACCTGCGACCTCTTCCTTCGGAGGGAAGCACTCTATCCAGCTGAGCTACGCGAGCATATTTATTTTCCCCGTTAACGCGGAACAAATGAAATGTGCTTGATGCGAATCGGTTCGACCGGTCGCTCGCCTTCTTTGGGCTGTACACCTGAGATCGTTCGCACAT
>JAYSZT010000283.1:0-3145 GCA_043737915.1 Acidobacteriota bacterium | reverse complement strand
ATATCGGGCACGATAAAATTGAGCAGCCGCTGATAATGCGTAACGAGAATGATCGCGTTATCGGCGCTTCGCAGTTTATTGACGCCTTCGGCAACGATTCGCAGAGCGTCGATGTCGAGACCTGAATCGGTCTCATCCAAAACAGCCAGTTTCGGTTCTAGCACCGCCATCTGAAGAATCTCGTTGCGTTTCTTTTCGCCGCCGGAAAAACCTTCGTTGACCGAACGCTTGAAAAATTGCGGGTCCATATCGACGATCTTGGCCTTTTCCTTCAGGTAATCATTGAATTCGAGCGGATCGAGTTCTTCCAAGCCGTGATGCTTCATCTTCTCGTTATACGCAAGCCGCAGAAATTGCGAATTTGAAACGCCGGGAACTTCGACCGGATATTGAAACGCCATAAAAACGCCTTCTCGGGCACGTTCGTCCGGTTCGAGCTCGAGCAGGTTCTTGCCTTCATACAGTACCTCGCCCGAAATCACTTCGTAGGTCGGATGCCCGGCCAAGACCTTTGACAACGTCGATTTGCCCGATCCGTTCGGCCCCATAATGGCGTGAACTTCGCCCTTATTGACCTGTAAATTCAGGCCCTTCAATATTTCTTTGCCTTCGATTCCGGCATGCAGATCTTTAACTTCTAATAACATTTCAATTATTTCCCTAACCGCAACTAATTAAGTACCAATGCTTTTGTCTGTCCGTTATCGCCGCCGACATCGAGATAAAAATGCCTGATCTTGCCGAGCATAAATGTCTCTTCTAAAAATTCGACCAGCCCTGTTTCAATATCGTAAATCGCCCCGATCAAGGCGATCTGTTCTTTCTCGATCATCGCGCGCAGCACCACGCTTTGCTCAATAATATTTTCAACGCTTCGTTTGACCTGAATGCGCGAGACCTTTTCGACAAACTCCGCGTTTTGCGAATTCCGGCCTTCCGTAACTGTCCGCTCGTAATAAACCGACGGCTGAATCTTATTGAGCAGCGTCGAAAGATTTCCCATCTGCACGTTGTCGCAGGCACCGCGAATGGCTCCGCATTTGGTGTGTCCGAGCACGACGAGCAATTTAGAACCCGCGAGATTGCAGGCGAACTCCATGCTCCCCAGAATATCTTCGTTAATTACCGTTCCCGCAATCCGAATACTGAAAATTTCGCCGAGGCCCTGATCGAAGATGAGTTCTGCGGATGTACGGCTGTCGATGCAGCTCAACACAGCGGCAAATGGAAATTGCCCATCAACCATTTCATTAACCTGCTGAAGCAGATTTCGGTTAGCCTTCAGGTTGTTAACGAAACGGTAGTTCCCGTCCCGCAAATATTCGAGAGCCAAGTGTGGAGTAGTTGTCGCCTGTGTATCTTTCGTATGCGTTCTCATCCAATTCGATCTTCAAACATAAATTTCGCCTTTCAAATACAGTGTCGCGTTCCCGCCGATCCGGACGCGGTCGCCCTTCGATTCACAAAAAAGCTCGCCGCCGCGTTCTGAAACTTGCCTGGCAAAAAGCTTGTCTTTACCCAATTGTTCCGCCCAATAAGGGATAAGGCTGCAATGGATCGCACCGGTCACGGGATCTTCCGGGATGCCAATACGCGGAGCGAACATCCGCGAAACAAAATCCGAATCGTCGCCCGGAGCGGTCACGATCACCTCGTCATACTCAATTTTCGCCAGCGCCGCCTGATCAGGTTCGAGCGCCCTGATGTCGCTCTCACTTTCCATAAGTAAAATCGCCATGTTGCTCTGCGATTCCCACATCCGCAGCGGAACTTTGCCGATAGCCTGAGCCAATTCAGCGCTTTGCTCGGTCTCATTTATCGGATAGCTGGGAAAATCCAGGATCATCAGGTCGCCGTCTTTGGCGACGCCTAGTTCGCCGCTGCGGTCCGAGTGAAATTTGATATAGCTTTCTTCCAAATTCAAACAGTTGAAGATAACGTGAGCACTCGCCAGCGTCGCATGCCCGCAAAGATTGACCTCAACCGTCGGCGTAAGCCAGCGAATATGATACGTGTCGCCTTCCTTCACAAAAAAAGCGGTCTCGGAAAGGTTATTCTCAATCGCGATGTTCAACATCGTCTCGTCCGGCAGCCATTCCGCCAAAGGAATGACCGCTGCCGGATTCCCGCCGAACGGCACGCTCGAAAATGCATCAACCTGAAAAATTTCTAAATTCATTAAAATTTTGCCACGAATGGCACGAATTGGCCTTTCTTCTGATTCGTGCCATTCGTGAATTAGTGGCTAATCTCCTTGTTTAACCGCCGCAATCGCCTGTATCTCAATCAGCGTCCCGAAATGCAGTTCATTCACCGGCACAATCGCCCTCGCCGGCCGGTGCTCGCCAATCACGCGGGCATAAGTTTCATTCACTCGGCCCCAAAGCTCCATATCTGATACGTAGATCGTCATCTGAATGACATGATTCAAATCGCTCCCGGCCGCATGCAAAACCGCCTCGACATTTCGCAGTGCCAATTCCGTCTGCTCCTCGATCGAACCCGTAAAAGGCTCCCGCGTCACCAGATCCATCGGCAATTGCCCCGAAACATAAACGAGGCCGTTATGAACGATTCCAGGCGAATAATGGCCTTTCGGTTCGGGCGTATTAGCGGGCTGAATCTTTTCCATAATTTTTGACGATCATCAAAATTGCGAAAATAGCGATAAGTGTCCAGACAATATTTACAAAACTGGACGGATAAGCCTGATGGTAAAGAGTGTTGATCGCCAACAAAATGCTCGCCACCACATTTAGCCCCTGATAGATCAGCGAATCTGGTTCCAGCTTCTTGAACGAAACCATCGCATAAGCCAGAAGCAATAAAAACGCACCAACCCAGCCGAGCGAATCAAATATCAAAACTTCCATCACAAATCTTTGTGCAATATCGGCATATCCCGGAGACTCGCAATAATATTACCCGACACTGCCCTCAAGCTTTAATCCCAACAATTTCGTGGCTTCGACAGCATATTCCATCGGAAGTTCTCTAAACACTTCTTTGCAGAATCCATTAATTATCAAAGAAACCGCGTCTTCCTGCGAGATGCCGCGTTGCTGGAGATAGAAAAGCTGGTCTTCGCTGATCTTTGAGGTCGTGGCTTCGTGCTCGACTTTGGCGGTGGCGTTCATTACTTCGA
>JAYSZT010000282.1:0-7344 GCA_043737915.1 Acidobacteriota bacterium | reverse complement strand
AAAATCCAAAACTGACGGAGTTTAATGTCGGGATCGAACGCGAGATCATTAAGAATCTGGTCGTCTCCGGCAGTTTCCTCTATACCAAGGGCTCGAGACTACCGGTCAATTTCGATTCTAATTTGCCGGCACCTCAGTTCACCCGCACGTATCAGACACCCGATGGAGGCACGTTCACGGTTCCATTCGCGGCCGGCGTCACCTGCACGACGGTGCAAACCGGAGCATGTCCGACGGCGAACGTTCGGAACGTTAATTTATCGCGGCCGAATCCTAGCTTCGGAGCTCTCAATGTGCTTTCCTCGATCGGCGAAACTTTTTACAAAGCTCTCTTCGTCGAGGTCAAACGCCGCTTCGCAAATGGATTCCAATTCGGGGTCGCGTATACGCTAGCTAAAGCCGAAAACACCTCGGGAACCGGCGGCGGCGATGGCAGTGGTTCTGAAAGTCCGTTCGGCGGAGCCAGCCTGCTGAATCAGTTCGATCTGGAGCAAAGCCGCGGAATTGCTCCGACCGATCAGCGGCACCGATTAGTCGTGAACGGCATCTGGCGTTTGCCAAAGCTTAAAGGCGGCAGCCGTCTGGCTCGGGCATTGCTCAACGGCTATCAACTCGGCGGGATCTACACTGCCGAGAGCGGCCGGCCGTATTCGGCAAACATCTCGTTGCCACAGCTTTCATTCACAAACGATGGTCAGATCTTTTCACCATATGGCGGCGGAACGCTCGGGCTTGGCGGCTTGAGTATCGCGCCAAACGTACCTCGCAACAGCATTTACGGAGAGGCAAACTACAAGCTCGACCTCCGGCTGTCACGAACCTTCCAGATAAGGGAAAGAGCGTCGATCGAACTCTTGGCTGAAGGATTCAATGTGTTCAACCGTTCGAATTTCAATGGTTTTAACACAAATTTTTACAACACAACGACGCCGAACCCAAATCCTCCGGCGCTTGCGACTCCCGTCGTTTTCACGGCAAATCCTACGTTTGGAATTCCGAATAACGACGGCTCACAACCGGACGGAACGAACGCTCGGCGATTTCAACTTGCAGCTCGCTTCAAGTTTTGACCCGAGTGTGTAAATCCCTTAACCTCGTATGGAAGGATCGACATCAAGTTCGATCCTTCCATTCGAGCTCACACCAAATTTCACATCCAGCGGTGATCGATAAACAATAATATGATCAAAGGTTATTTCGTGACTGCACTCCTTCTTTCCGCGTTCGTTCTCTTATTCTCATTCGCGGCTTTCGGTTGGGACGACACCGGGCACAAGGTCTCTGCCTACATCGCCTGGCAGCAAATGGCTCCCGAGGTTCGCTCCAAGGTGATCAAGCTGCTCCGGGCCGCCCCGGAAGATTCGAGTATAGGCGTTTACTACCTCGCCGGTTCGCGCTCGGCGGCCGCAAAGGAACTCGACCTGTTCATGATCGCCTCGACCTGGCCTGACATCGTCCGCGACCGTGAGTTCAAGGTCCGGTTTGAAAAGTACAATCAAGGTCCGTGGCATATCGGCAACTTTCTCTGGCGCCAAGTGGCCGGAAATGCCGAACTCCTCCCGCAACGGAGCGACGGAAAAGGAATTGTGAAGCTTTACGAAATCGAAAAAGAGCTCGGCGATACTTCCATCTCCGACGCAGCAAAAGCCGTGAACATCGCGTGGTTTCTGCATATCGCGGGCGACATTCACAATCCGCTGCATAATGCCTCGCGAATCACCGATGTTGAGATCGAGGGTGATCGAGGCGGCAATCTATTTCTTCTTTCACCTGTCGGCACAACCGAAAACCGCCTAAACCTTCATTCCTACTGGGACGGAATTCTTCGTCGCAATATCGAACGAAAGAATGATGAAGCCGACAGCGTTTATATTCCGAAGATCGCAAATAAAGTCACAAAGCGATACCCGTTCGCGAAGATGAAGCAACGTCTAAAGCTCAGCGATTATAATGTCTGGCAACAGGAAGGATACGATTTTTTAAATACCTCGGTGTACACCGGCGACCTGCGGCGAAATGAATTACCGGGGAAAGCATATCAAAAGCGAGCGTTCGTGGTCGGACAGGAACAGATCGCTCTCGCCGGTTATCGGATCGCGGAAACGCTCAACAGCATCTTTCGGAATAAGTAGAAACACTTGATCATTATTTCGATTCGTAACGCGAAAACGTGATCTGTACGGGTTTGAGACGCTACGCTTTCGCTTTCAAAACGGCGTCGACCTCAGCGGAGGTGATTCCGGCGAGCCGTACCTGCTTCAGTCTGGACGCTTGTCCGCTGACGATCTCGATGCTACTTTTGGGAACGCCAAAACGCTTTGCTAATACCTTGATCAGCTCGGCGTTTGCCGCACCATCGACCGGCGGCGATGCTAGGCGGATCTTTAATGCTCCGTCGTGTTCGCCTATGATCTCGCTCTTTGAGGCACGCGGGACAACCCGAACTGAAAACGTGAGGGAACCGTTCGTCTCGACGACCTTTGCGTTAGAATTCGGATCTGTCACATGGATTTAATCAAAGTTACGCTATCATACCTAAAAAGGTAGAGATCGGGGGAAATTTCAGATGAAAATACAGCATACGCTTCGTGCCGGTGTTTGTTTTGCGATGGTTGTGATGGCGGTCGTGGTCGGCTATCGCTGGTTTGGCGGCGTCAGCGCCCAATCACTGAGGGTTACAAATCCGTTTCGTCCGACGCCGGCTGGCCGGTTGATCGTCGATTCCGCAACCGGTTTGGCGGCGGTTGCTCCCCTGACGGTCGATCTTATTCGCTCGCCCGATTCGAAGGGGCCGGACGGCAAAGGCCGCTATCTTATTGCCGTAAATAGCGGTTACGGCGTCCAATTCACGTCGCAAAGCAAGGCACAGCAAACGCTATCGGTGATCGATCTGGCAGGTGACGATCCGAAAGTGATTCAAACGATTTATTTCCCATCGCCCCAGAGCGCCAATGTCGGCTGCACCTTCGATACAAATCTTCAGCCCGACGGCAAATACCACCTGTATGTTTCGGGCGGTTTTGAAAACAAGATATGGATATTCGCGTTCGATCCGGCGGCGGAACTGCCGATCGCCCCGGCCGGAAAGCCTGATGAACCGGTGAACGCTCCGTTCATTAATGTCGCCGCCTTCGCCGATAACGCACCGTCGCCAAACTACAACGACAACACTGCTGCAGTTTATCCGACCGGCATCGCCCTTTCGCCGGACGGAAATACCATCTATTCGGCAAATAATCTGGCTGATTCGCTTGGCATCGTGTCCGATCTCAGGAATACTCGCAAAATAGAGCGGGTAAATTTGCGGCGGCCTCGGTCAGAACAGTTTATCTATCCTTACGATATTAAAACGGTCAACACGGGGAAAAGCGTCAAAAAGCTTTACGTTTCCCTCTGGGGCGACGGTTCGGTAGCGGTCGTTGATCCGAGAACTTTACGAGTCAAACACATGACTGTCGGTCGGCATCCGACGGCGATGAGACTAAACCGCGATTCGAGCCGTTTGTTCGTCGTCAACTCTGACGCTGATTCGGTCTCAGTAATAAACACGGCAACCGATCTGGTTGTCGAAACGATCAATGTCCGTCTTGACCAGCGAATGGACGGCGGCGTCAGTCCCGAGGGCATCGCTCTGAGCCCTGACGAATCAACGCTCTATGTGACAAATGCCCACGCGAACAGCGTCGCCGTCGTTAAATTAGAAAGATCGCCAACGATAAAAACACCCTCGAAACTTATCGGTCTGATCCCGACCGGGAATTATCCGTCGGCCGTCGCGGTCGTCGGCAATCGTCTGATCGTCGGTAACGGCAAAGGGACGGGAACTGCGAATTCGTCGCAGATCGTCACCGACACCGGCCTCTATCCGAACCTGCCTAACGCCAATTTTCCCGGCTCAGGCTACAACAAACGCGGCCTCTACAGTGCCGTCGCGGTTGCCGGAAATTTGAGCTTGATCGACGTACCCGCGGAAAGGCAGCTTTTCGAATATACGCAAACCGTAATGAAAAACAACGGTCTGCTCGGTCGTCAAAAACGTGACATATTCCCGAATCGAAAGTCGCCGTTCAAACACGTCATCTATGTCATTCGCGAGAACCGCACATACGACCAGGTCTTTGGCGACGTAGCGACATCCGGTGACGGAACGCGGGCCGACGGCGACGCTTCGGTGGCGATCTTTGGTGCCGGCGAGATCGCCAGGTCGCCGAGCGGCACGGCTCAAAACATCACGCCGAACGCACGTTCTCTCGCTCTGCGTTTCGGCCTGTTCGATCGCTTTTTCGTGAACGCCGAGGCGAGCCCGGACGGACACAATTGGTCGACGGCGGCGTTTTCTAACGATTACGTCGATAAGGCGTTCCGTTGGGACTACTCCGGCCGCGGCCGCACCTACGATTACGAAGGATTTAATCGTTTGCCGTCCTACAATCCGCCCGGAGGCCAACCACCGGTCGCCTTGCCGTCGGTTTTCGCTCTTCCGGCGAATGAGAATGACGTCGCCGAGTTTCAAAAAAGATACGTTCCATACCTGAATGGAAATCGCGATGTCGGCGAACCGGAATCGCTCTATTTATGGGACGCGGCCAAGCGATCCGGACTTACGTATCGCAATTACGGAGAGTTTGTCGCGACCGTTTCGACCGAGGACTTGAAGGAAGTGAACACCCGAAAAAGGAAAAAGTATCCCGATGTTTCACCAACCTTGACGGCGTTCCCGACGAAAAAATCGCTTGAGGGTAATTTTTCTCCGACCGCGCGCAATTACGACATGTTTTCGCCGGACATTATGACGACGGAAACTTATCGTTTAGCCCGCGAATCTGCCACTCCGCTCGACGCCGCTGTTTTGCCGGAGCAAACCGACCCGCGTTTTCGCGGCAGCTCGAGGTTCGGCGAATGGCAGCGTGAATTTCGCGGATACGTCGCAGCGGCGGAAGCAGGAAAGGGCGATACGTTGCCTAATCTTTCGATCGTCCGCCTTTCGAATGATCACACCGCCGGACTCAATCCCGGCGTGCCGACACCGCAGTTTTTCGTCGCTGAAAATGACTACGCGCTCGGGCGTCTGGTCGAGGAGGTTTCGAAGAGCCCGTACTGGAAAGACACCGCGATCTTCGTCGTCGAGGACGACGCTCAGGACGGGCCAGATCACGTCGATGCCCATCGCTCGCCTGCATTTGTTATCTCAGCCTACAACCGGCCGGGGGCTCTGATCCACGAGTTTCACAATACGGTCAGCCTCATTCGGACGATCGAACTTTGTCTTGGGATCAAGCCGATGAATTTCCTCGACGCCAACGCGACACCGATGGACATTTTCGGCAGCGAAGCCGACCTTCGCCCATTCGCCGCGACGCTTCCGACGGTCGCCCTCGACAATCTGTTCCCGCCGGATAAACGTACCGGGCAAATGGCGTATTATATGGAACTCACCAACCGCCAGAATCTCGCCCGTGCCGATATGGCAAATCCACGTGAGCTAAATGAGATCATATGGTTCTCCGTTCGCGGCGAGCAGGAAATGCCCGGCATCGCCCGCCTGCCGGCCTTCGACCTGATGACTGCGGGCGTAAAACCCGATGATGATGATGAGGAAGCGGATGAAGACTGAGAAAAATGCCCAAGCCTGCGCGGAAGCAAGGGCGATATACTCAACCCAGTTTTAATCGCTATTGCATAGGTGTAGACGTTGCCCGATCAAGGCTGAACGAAGGTCCGTAACACGATCCATTGCAAAAATCCGATCAGCAGCAAGACGAGCATCGCTGATATGTCGAACATTCCGATCGGCGGTATAAGGCGCTGGACGGGAAGTAAAATTGGATCAGTGACGCGGCGGACAAACGCGAAAAACGTTTTCTGCTTAAATACGAACCACGACGAAATAAAGCGTAAAAAGATAAACAGCACCAGAACACTCAGCAACCCGTAGATCACAAAACCCGCTATCACCATTGGCCTGCCGGTTAATATACCGGCGGTCAGTCCATCGATGACGAAAAAAGTGTTGCCGATTATCTGCGTCAAGAAATAAGTCATCACAAAGCCGATACCGATCGTTATCAGAGGAGCGTACTTCGTGTTGATACGGTACATCGCCAAGAATCTGGCCGCCGGATAAACCCATTGCTCCGTGAACTTGCGCACCTTGAATCCAAACCTACCGATCTTTCCAAACGGATTCGGATCGGTAAAATTAAAGATCAATCGCAGGATCAGCACGCCCAAAAACACGCCGAACAAGCTCCACACGATCAGGCTGAAAATCGGATAAACTAAAGCAGAAAGCATAAAATCTCGTTAACCGCGGATGAACGGAGATGGGCGCAAAGTGACCGAAGTGAACGTATCTGATCCGTGTTCATTTGCATCAATTTGCGGTCAATTTCCTCTCGTCCCAAAAATTGCCGTCCCGACACGCACCACCGTCGCTCCTTCCTCAATGCCGACCTCGAAATCATTGCTCATTCCCATCGAAAGTTCGCCGCCGGGCAAGATCTCGTCGCGGATCGCTCGCAGCCGCTTGAAATACGGCCGGGCTTCCTCCGGGTCATCAAAAAACGGAGGAACGATCATTAAACCGTCGAACCGCAGGCATTTGCAAGTTTTCAAATATTCGGCGATCTCCGGCAGTCCGATCTCGGTAACGCCCGATTTCATTTCCTCGCCGGCGAGGTCGACCTGTACAAAAATCGAAAGTTCGTCACGGCCTTCCTCAATACAAATACGCTCAAGACGCTGTGCAAGTTCGATCGAATCGACCGACTGAATCACATCGAATAACTGCACCGCACGCCGTGCTTTGTTCGATTGCAAATGCCCGATCAAGTGCCACTCGGCTGCCTCGCGGCCAAGTTCGGCGATCTTCGATTCCGCCTCTTTCACCTTATTTTCACCGAGGCAAATCGCTCCCGCAGCGATCGCCCGCTGCAAAACATCCGGCGGATGCGTCTTGCTGACCGCAACCAACTTGACATCATCGACTCCCCGCCCCGACCGTTTCGCCGCGTCGGCAATGCGCCGGCGTATTTCATTTAGATTGTCAGCTAGTTCACTTGGCACCCATCCAATATAACAAATCCCAAGTCAGAACCGCCTGTCTCAGCGGATCGTAAGCACTTGATTTTGATTACTAGCTCTACAAACCCGAAGGTTCGGATGAGCAGCTCGTTGTCAACCGCTCGATCGGGCCGTTCTGACTTTTGTTCTTGAGTTTCACACGCCGAATTAGTATTCTCATTGTTCGCCCAGCGTGCGGACGTGGCGGAACTGGTAGACGCGCAGGTCTCAGAAGCCTGTGGGAGCAATCTCGTGATGGTTCGATTCCATTCGTCCGCACCA
>JAYSZT010000281.1:0-15922 GCA_043737915.1 Acidobacteriota bacterium | reverse complement strand
CGGTGCCTGTGATCATCGAGGATGAAGTTTTGGTGGGCGGAAACACGGGCGTTTACGAGGGAACCATCGTCCGCGAAGGCGCGGTTCTAGCCAGCGGCGTGATACTTACACGCTCAACGCCGGTTTTCGACCTGCCAAACGGCCGCGTTATCAAATCAGACGGCGAAAAACCGCTCGAGATTCCCGCAGGTGCGGTCGTAGTGCAAGGTTCGCGAGCGGTCTCAAGTGGTTTTGGAAAGGAAAACGGCTTATCGATCTATTGCCCGATCATCGTCAAATATCGCGACGACAAGACTGACGCTTCGACCAAGTTGGAAGATTATCTTCGCTAGTGGTTCGTTGCGGTGAAGTTTACGTCCGCTGAATTCTCCGGGAAAAGCAGCGTCTGCGTGTTGTTGCTAAACGTGTAACGCTTCGACTGCACGCGGACAGTGTAGTTTTCCCAAGTCAACGTATCCGGGAATCG
Organism: Acidobacteriota bacterium; assembly: GCA_043737915.1. Classification (GTDB taxonomy): domain Bacteria; phylum Acidobacteriota; class Blastocatellia; order Pyrinomonadales; family Pyrinomonadaceae; genus OLB17. Next base: position 15,456 of record JAYSZT010000281.1, on the reverse strand, counting down.
ATAATATCCAAACGGATTCGTCATCGAATACCGAGTGTTCCCGCCCTGATCGGTGATCGAAACCAACACACCAAAAGCTCCCTTGAGGCTCGCCGCCCGAACACGGCCCTGCAAAATCTGTGGCAAGGACGGCCCATCGGCAAGGGTGAACGCTGCGAAGGCAGTGACGCTGGTTGATGTTGCACGATTTAGCGTAGGGTAGATCGTCGTGGTCAGCAATTGAGCAGTACCGCCAGAGACACGAAAGATCTTGTATCGAGGTTCTGTGCCGACAATATCCGAATCACTATATGTCAATGTAAGTTCGGCCTGCGTAACGCCGGTGCTGGCAACGTTCCACCAACGCTGCAGCCGGTTTGCCGGAAGGCCCGCCGCCGCTTCGGAATAAGCTCCGGTTTTCGGCTCGACCGTGAGGTTGCCCGTTCCCGTGATATTCGAAATGTCGACCGGGGCATACAGTCCGTTTGAACCGACAGGGAATCGATAAGTGCCGGCCGGATCGACGCAACGAGTAAGTGGGGAATTTACGAACGACGTAGCACTTCCGCCCGAAACTGCTCCTGGCCGGCACGAGGTAACTGTGACCGTTCCGGTGCCCGCGATGGTTCCGCCACCGAGATAAAGATTTCCGTTAATGGTAATTCCGGCAATCCCCGTGATATTACCTCCGTTCAAACTGACATCGCCATTCACTACAACAGTTCCGGGTCCCGCCAGCAAGCCGTTGCTGAGATCGAGATTGCCGGTTACGGTCAAGGTTCGCCCGGTTGCCACTGTTACAGTGCGGCCGCCCGTTACGATCAGGTTGCTTACTGTAACGTCAGAACTAGATATCGATATGTTGTTCGAACCGATCGATATGCCGGCATTCGCGGGAGGAACGGTTCCACCGCCCCAATTTGATGAGGTGTGCCAATCTGTACTTGTTGCGCCGGTCCAAACGTTTTGTCGCCAGCGGGCAAAATAGGGCGAGGCGTTACAACCGGCTGTCGTGAACGAACCGCCGACAAATATGTCGCCGCCCGCGGCTTTGACCTCATTTCCAGCAACATTCAATCCGGTTCCGAAACCAGTCCACGCGTTGCCGTTCCACTTTGCAATGCGGTCGGCCGGAGCTCCGCTAGCAACCGTAAAATCACCGGTGGCAATAACATCATTTCCGGAAACGGTAATTCTGGCAGCACTGCCAGAGGAAACGTTGGTAGGCGGAAGACCATTTCCCAGTGCGGACCAAGATGTGCCGTTCCACTTAGCTATGCGATTGACGGTTATACCATTGATCGTCGTGAATCCGCCGGTCACGTAAACATCGCTTGCAGAAGCGGCGATTGAACTGACGCCGCGGTCGCCCAGATCTCCACCGAGCAACGTCCATGTTGTACCGTCGTATTTCGAAAAGTAGGCCGGATTAGCTATCGTTGTCGTTCCGGTACTGACGTAAAGGTCATTGCCCATAAACGTCATTCCGCTGAGGGTCGTCGGAATGTGCGTAGAATTTAGTCCGCTCCACGTGGTTCCATTCCATTTAGCAACGCGATTTGCAGCAACGCCGCCTGCGGTCGTAAAGTCACCGCCGACATAAACGTCGTCACCGCGTACGATGATGAAGCTAACGCGGCCATTTCCGCCACTAATGCCTGTGCCAAGCGGGGCCCAGGTCGATCCGTTCCAAACTGCGACGCGATTAGCTGAGACGCCGCCGATACTTGTAAAACTTCCGCCTGCGTATACTTTATCTCCGGCGACGGCGATCGCAGAGACTGAACCGCCCGACGCTGAAACGCCAGTGCCGAGAGCCGACCAAGTGTTCGCTACGTTGTTCCATTTCGCGATTTTATTCGCGACAACCGGACCGGCCGTCGTGAATGAACCAGCGACGTACACATCGTTACCGGAAACGGCGATCGCTGCGGCGGGAGCATCGATGCCGGTTCCGTTAAATCCTGACCAGGTCGTGCCATTCGTTAGCGTCGCAATATTTCGGGCTCCGGCTGTGCCGGCTGTGGTGAAAGTTCCACCGACTACGAGGGACGTGCCGACAACTGCCATGCCATGGATCTGCGGGGAATTGTTCGATTCGCCGGTCAGGCCGCCGGATACACCAACCCACGCCGAGCCCGTCCACCGGGCAATGTTGTTCAGGCCTGAAGTAAACTGGCCTCCAACATAAACCTCCCCCGCCGCTACAGCCACACTTGTCAAAAATCCAGAGAAAGTCTGCATGAGCGTCCAGGTCGTTCCATTAAATCTTGCAGTGCTTGCGCTGCTCGCGCCCAGACGGATCACGCCGACTGCATAAACATCCGAACCAGAAAAAGCAATATCACTAACGTTTGTATTCGCTGCGGTTCCAAGCGTCGTCCATGTGGTTCCGTCCCATTTCATGATGCCGATGCTTGATCCGCCCGACGCTTCGGGTGCGATATTTCCTCCCGCATAGAGGAAGCCGCCGTTCACTGCCAATGTTGAGACCTGACCGACGATACCGGTAACCGCAAAGTATGCATTTCCGTCCCACCGAACGAAACCGTTGGCCGGTGAGCCGTCATTGGTATTGAAACTGCCACCGATGTAAATATTGCCGCCGAAAGGCACGATCGAGTCGACCACGTGGGTCCCGCCGCCGAGCCCCGCACCGAGAGCCGACCAGGAACTTCCATTCCACTTAGCCACATTCTTTGCCGGTGAGCCGCCCGCCGAAGCAAACGAACCACCGACGTAAACGTCATTACCCGAGATCGCGATCGCCCTGACCGAACCAAATAGTCCAATGCCGCTACCAAGGGCTGACCAGGTCGTGCCGTCCCATTTGGCAATATTCGCCGCCGCTACGCCGTTAACGGTCGTAAAAGTTCCTCCGATGTATATATTTCCTGCGGCATCAGACTCGACGACTTGAACCGTACCGTCCACGCCGTTGGTTGTAAATGTCGTGTCCCATCCATCGCCGCAGCCAACTGTTCGAGTGGTGGATCGAGCGTCATTTGGGTAGCTTTCGCTGAGAGCTTGAGCAAACACACCTGTGACCGACAGAAAAATCGAAACCAACACTAAAAATAGCTCGCGGTAATTTCTGTTTTTCATAATTCAACTGCGCTCCACGCACGGTCTGATTGAACAAGGATTTTCTTAAATATATCGCGGATTTTTGCGACAAGTCAATGTTTTGCGTGCTTCGGCGGATTGCGGTTTACCAAAGCTGGTCATCTGTGTGGTTGGTTACAACGTCTCTAATCTCCTTTGTGATAACGTTTAGTCTATGCCCCCGATCGAAGTAATAATTAACGCGAGTGGCGGAAGTTTTGTCGAAGACGAAACCGAAAGAATATTGCTCGACGCATTCGCCGCGAATGACCTGGACGTGAACATTCGACTTGCCCGGACCGGTGAGGAGATCGGTGAGTTTGCCAAAGCTGCGGTCGAAAGCAATGCTGAGATCATCGTTGCCGGCGGCGGTGACGGGACGATCAGTTCGGTGGCTTCGGTTGTAGCCGGATCGGCGAAGATCTTCGGCGTGTTGCCCCTCGGAACGCTTAACAATTTTTCAAAAGACCTCGCTATTCCCGCAGATATTGCTGATGCCGTTAGCGTAATTGCGAATGGCCGGACGATCGAGATCGATCTTGCCGAACTCAACGGCCGCATTTTTATTAATAACTCGAGCATCGGGCTTTATCCGCGGATCGTCCTTAAACGCGAAAAGCAACAGCGTCTGGGTTATGGCAAGTGGCGTTCGGCTCTTTGGGCGACGCTGAAAATGTTTCACCTGTCGCCATTTCTAAAGGTTGAGATCGTTGTCGAAGGGAAGTTGTTCCTGCGAAAGACTCCTTTTGTTTTCGTCGGCAACAACGAATACGACATGCAGATATACAATATCGGGCGCCGTGCATCGCTTGAGCAGGGGAAGCTGAGCGTATATTTTCTTCATCGCGGCGGGCGTTTGGGAGTGATCGCGTTGCTTCTCAGAACTATCACCGGGACGGTAAAGCAATGGCGTGATTTCGAAGAGGTTTTAACCGAGTCGGTTACGATCCAGACTCGCCGAAAGTTAATGCCGGTCGCCTTTGACGGGGAAGTTTATGCAGTCGAAACGCCGTTGAGGTATAAAACGCTGCCCAAGGCATTGCGGGTTTTGGTTCCACCGCCGGAGGAAATGGATGCGTAAGATCGTTCATTTGTCAGACATTCATTTCGGAACGGTCGATTACGCCGTTCTCGAGCGGGCAGTGGAAAAGGTCAATGAGATCGCTCCGGACGTCGTGGTTGTGTCAGGCGATCTGACGCAGCGGGCAAAGAGCTCCGAATTTATCGAGGCGAGAGCGTTCCTCGATCGGCTTCCACAGCCGCAGATAGTTATTCCGGGCAATCACGACGTGCCGCTGTATAACGTTTTTGACCGATTCGTCCGAAAGCTGGATAAATTCCAAAAATACATCACCGATGACCTGACGCCGACTCACATCGATGAGGAACTCGCGATCATTGGAATAAACACTGCCCGTTCGATGACGATCAAAGGCGGGCGGATAAATGATGAGCAGGTCGAATCGATCAGGTCGACGCTCAGCGGATTGAAGGATGAAATGTTAAAGATCGTCGTCACTCATCATCCGTTCGATCTGCCTGATGGTTTTGATGATGACGACGTGGTCGGCCGGGCGAAAAAGGCGATGCCGTTGATCGCCGATTGCGGCGGCGATGTTTTCCTTGCCGGGCATTTGCACGTCAGTAATATCGAAACGACGGCGAAAAGATATAAACTCGAGAGCGGCCGTGTCGCACTTGTGATTCAGGCAGGAACTACAGCGTCGGTGCGTGTCCGTGGGGAATCGCATTCGTTTAACCTGATCGAGTTCGATCATCCGCGATTGATCGTCCAGCGGCTTGAATGTGCGACCGCCGACATCGGATTTCTCCCGGCCGAGCAGAAGATCTATAAACAAAACAGTTTCGGTTGGGAAAAAGCCGAATAATCTAAACGAGAGAACATGAGCGAACATCAAAACAGTGATCGGATAACGGAAAGAGCACATCGGACGATGCTTGAGAATGGATTCGAGCCGGAATTTTCGGCGGCGGTCTTTGATCAGTTAAATCAGATCAGGAAAAAAGGGGAGCCGGGGCCGAATGAGTCGGTTCGCGATATGCGTGAGCTTTTGTGGTCGTCGATCGACAATCGCAGTTCGCGCGATCTTGATCAGATCGAGTGGGCTGAGCGGTTGCCGAATGGGGACATTCGCGTGCTTGTCGGTATTGCCGATGTCGATGCGTTGGTCGCGAAAGGTTCGCCGATCGACGATCACGCCGAGCAGAATACCGTGACGGTTTATACCGAGACGAAGATATTCCCGATGCTGCCTGAGGAACTTTCGACTGACGCGACATCGCTTAACGAAGGCGTCGACCGCCTCGCGATCGTCACTGATATGACGATCAAGGAAAATGGCGATGTGCCCGAGAGTACATTCTTTCGGGCACTTGTCCACAATCACGCGAAGTTTTCCTACGAAGAGATCGGCGGTTGGCTCGACGAAAATGGCGAAATGCCCGACGAACTGCTGCGTCATCCTGAGCTCAAACAACAGATCGAACTCCAGCGTGAAGCCGCAAAACGTCTGCAGGCGTATCGTCGGGCGAAAGGAGCTTTGGAATTCGAATCGATCGAGTCTTCGGCGGTCGTCGAGGATGGAGAGGTCAAGGGTTTGGTCTCGGTTAATCCGAACTCGGCACGAAAGCTGATCGAGAACTTTATGGTCGCCGCGAATGTCGAGATGGCGGAGTTTTTAGAGGCAAATGGTTCGGTCTCGCTTCGCCGCGTGGTGAAAGAGCCGCAACGGTGGGACGGCATTCGTCGGATCGCGTCGGAATTCGGTGAGAATTTACCGGAGATCGCCGATCAACCGGCACTTGCGGCTTTCCTAGAAAAGCGGCGAACCGCCGATCCGGAACATTTCCCCGACCTGTCGCTCTCGATAATCAAACTGATCGGCAGCGGTGAATACGTCGTCGAGCGTCCGGGCGAAGACACGGGCGGACATTTTGGACTCGCGGTCCGGGATTATGCTCACTCGACCGCACCGAATCGTCGGTTCACGGATATTGTCGTTCAGCGTTTGGTGAAAGCCGTTATCTCTCATCAACCGGCACCGTACACCGATGAGGAACTGGAATCGATCGCCCGGCATTGTAATGACCAGGAGAGAGCGGCGAGAAAGGTCGAACGAAAGATGAGAAAGGTCGTGGCAGCGAGCGTGATGCAGCGGCACGTCGGCGAACATTTCGACGCGATCGTGACGGGCGTCACGGCCAGCGGAACATTCGCCAGAATTTTGCGTCCGCCGGTCGATGGGCGAATAGAGCAAGGGGAACGCGGCCTGCAGGTTGGCGAAAAGGTTAACGTTCGCCTCATCTCTGCCGATCCGCGAACCGGATTCATCGATTTTGCCGCTAACGGTTAAGATCGCGAAGGTAATTTTCCGCCTTGTTCATATGACTTTCGCGTTTTGCGGCGTCCATTTTTGCAAGGAGCATCGGCATCATCGACAAACGATAATTGGAGCGGAAAAAAGCTTCGTGTTTGGCGATGAACCGCCAGTACAAACCGTCCCAGATCTCGCACCACGGCCCTGGTTTGTAATCGGACATTTTGCGAATGTAATTCGAACCCGAAATGTATGGTTTCGTCACTATCGACCCACCATCCGATTGCAAACTCATCCCGTAAACGTTCGGAACCATCACCCAATCGTAGGCGTCGATGTACATTTCCATAAACCAACGATAGGCGTCATCGGGTTCGATCTCGGTCAGAACCATAAAATTGCCGATTATCATCAACCGTTCGATGTGATGGCTGTAAGAGTTTCGCAATGTTTTTCGGATGACATCGTCCACCGGTTCGATGCCGGTCGTTCCATTCCAAAAGCTCTCCGGTAATTTTCTCTCGTGCGTCCAATAGTTCGACGTGCGCTGTTTGCTGCCGATCGCAACGTAAATTCCCCGCATAAATTCACGCCAGCCGACGATCTGGCGGATAAATCCTTCGAGCGAGTTTAGAGGCACATCATTTTCGTCTGCGAAGGCTAGGGTTCGGTTTATAACGACGTTCGGAGTGAGAAGTCCGGTGTTAAGCATCGGAGTGAGTAGACTGTGGAAGACAAAATCGGCGTCTTTCGAGATCGCATCTTCGTAGTCGCCAAATGCGGTCAGACGTTCGCGAAGAAAGTTCTCGAGCCACACGTCTGCATCGTCGAAGGTGACCGGATATTCAAAATCGGACGCGTTGCCATAGTTGCCGCCAAAATTTGCACTAACGTAGTCGATCGCTTCGATGACAAATTTGTTTGAGCTCGGGCGTCTGATCGGCGGCACATAAATATTCTTCGGCAGCTTCCGACGGTTTTCGGTGTCGAACGAGAATTTTCCGCCGGTTGGTTGCCCGTCCGCTTCCATCAGGATCTTGCGGGTCTCGCGTTCCTGTTTGTAGAATTTCGCCATTGAATACGACTTCTTTCCGGCGAAATAATTCTCGACCTGAGACGCCGAATTCAGAAACATCGGCGAATCTGATCGCTTGTATGAGATGCCTGCCGCATCGAGCGATCGGGTTAGCCGCCCATCGAGCCAATAATCGACCGGATCGACAAAGCTGACGGCTGAGACGCCATCTTTCGTCAATATTTCTGCGATGTCTGCCGTATTTTCAAGTTCGGACGAATCGACGTAACGCACGCGACGGCCTTCATTCGCCAGACGATCGGCGTACAATTTCATCGACGCCCGGTGGAGCACGAGTTTTTGCTGATGGAATCGAAATTGTGTAAACAAGAGCGGTTCCTCGATCAGATAAATGAGCTCCGCGTCGGCCAGAGCAGGATTATCTCGGAATAGTTGGTGCGGATAAATTAATGTTGCCTTCATGTTTTTGCTAAATATAACTTTAGCAAAACGTGAACCTCGACGCCTGCCGATAGAACGGGACTCATTTATTAATATCCGGAAATAGCCTAAGATAGCGAAAAAGGAGTTTTTGTTAATGAACGATCAAACAGACGAAGTTGAAGTAAAACCTAGTTTCGCGGAACGAATCGGCAGTGCGGGTCAGGTGATAATCGGCGAGATCGAGGTTTTGGCGGGCGTGATAAATGCCGATCCGCTGGCTCAGGCCGAGGGTGAATTTAATATCGAGGTCGGCAGCGTCCGCGAAGAGATCGAGGAAGATATCGAACACGAAGAGGAAAACAAAAAGTAATGATGCCGGTGCGACAGAATGAAGGATTCGTATTGCCAAAACGGATGCGCGGGCTCAAACCGACGCTGATACGGCAGTTTTTCGAGCGTGCGTTGCCGGACAGTATTAATTTTGGCCTAGGCGAGCCGGACTTGCCAACGCCGCAGTTCTTGCGTGACGAGGCCGCTCGTATTTCACGCGATGAGCAGAACGGCTACACTTCGCATCCCGGCATTCCGGCGTTGCGTGACCTGATCGCGGAGCAATATCCGCATCTGGATCTGCCGCGAACCGGCGTTGTCGTGACCTGCGGCTCACAGGAAGCGATGACCGATGCCTTCATGTGCGTGGTCGATGAGGGCGACGAAGTCCTGCTTCCTGATCCGAGCTTTCCGGCGTACGACGCTTGCACGCGGATCGCGCAGGGAACGCCGGTTTACTACCGAATGCCGGCGGACAATGATTTTGCATTCGATATCGCTAGTTTCAAATCCCAGATCACGCAGCGGACAAAGGTTGCAGTCGTCATCTCGCCATCGAATCCGACGGGCAAGATAATGACCGAGCAAAACCTGCGTGACATTGCCGAGGCACTCGAAGGCACGGGCATTTGGCTGATCTCGGATGAGATCTACAGCGACCTGTATTTTGGCGAGCGGCCGCATTCGGCTTCGGAATATTACGACAAGACGATCATTGTCAGCGGCCTTTCAAAAAGCTTGAGCATGACGGGTTGGCGAATGGGTTGGGCGGCGAGCAAAGATGCGGCGATAATGGAAGCGATACAAGTTTTGCACGGTTTTACTACGGTCTGCACCTCGACGATCACGCAAAAAGCGTCGCTGTTAGGCTGGTCAGAGGAGGCCGAGGCCGCAAAGCGGAACGCCCGCGACGTTTATCGCAAACGCGGGGCATTTCTCGTAGATCTTTTTGACAAAGAACTTGGCCTCAAAGCGACTTCGCCCGAAGGCGCGTTTTACACAATGCTCGATGTGCGTAGCCTCGGCGACGACATTGAGATGGCCGAGAAATGTTTGCAGAACCGCGTCGTCACAGTCCCCGGCGTTGCCTTCGGCCAGGAAGCGAAAGGTTTCTTGCGTATCTCGTTCTGCAACACCGAAGAAAAAATGGCCGAAGGCGTCAGGCGTATGAAAGAGGCGCTGAGCTTATGAAACTATTTCCATTCGCGATCATTTTCGCGGCAGCGTTTTTCTGCAGCACTATTCGAAACCGGATCGACCCGCCGCCGACACCACTGCCGACGCTTGGTTCGACACCGCGGCCTGTACCGACCGGATCACCGTTGGCGGAACCGACAATGAAGAAATCGGTGGAAACTAACGGTAATACACCTATGCCGAAAACCATTTCGGGCGGCGTACTCAACGGCAAGGCGATTTCGTTGCCAAAGCCTGTATATCCTACGGCGGCGAAGGCCGTACGGGCGTCCGGAGCCGTCACGGTTCAGATCATGGTCGATGAGACGGGACGGGTTGTTAGCGCAACGGCTGTGTCCGGGCATCCTTTATTACGACAAGCGGCGGTCGCGGCCGCTAACCAAGCGGAGTTTGCACCCACACGCCTTGCGGGTAAGGCGGTCAGCGTTTCCGGCGTCCTCACCTTCAACTTCGTTCCGTAAAACACTCGGTCCAACCCAAATTTAACGCAAAAAAATCCCCTTCTTTACTCGAAAGAAGGGGTTGCCGTTACATTCCTTTTGGTTAAACAGCAAGAAATTTTGGAGAATGGGGCGGACTAGATCTCCGGTTGGGTGGCGGCGGAGACTACGTCGGAGAATTGGCCGACCAGTTGATTGCCTTTGCCTTCGACGTAACGGGCGCGGACCTGGACGCTTCGCGGAAAGCCGGCGACGTTCTTAGGGACAACGATCTCGGCTGGCGAACTGTAATAGCGGCCGGCATCGTCCCAGGTTTCCGCCTTGTCGAGTTTGGTTTGGATGAGCACTCCGGCGGTGTTGCCGCGGGTGAATGTGATCTGCATCGTCGAGCCGGGCATCGCGGTCATTTTTACGACCGGCTGCAGATCGTCGACCGGCGGTACCGGTTTGCTTGACGGCAGAATGCCGAGCAGAGCGGCGATCTCTTCGTTATACGCGGGTGCAATGCGAATAGCCGTCACCAAATTATTAAGCCGGGAGTAGATGCCGGTGGGCACGGGGGCGGCTTCGCCATAGGTCGGCAGGGCAGGGAAGCTAGGCGTTGTCGAGCCGAGGCTGCCGGTCAATATCGTGTTTTGGAATTGCGTAACCGCCCGGCGATAAGCCTTGAGCTGGATTGCAACCGCTGCGAGTTGAATGACGACTGCTGCGTCGGCGGTGACGATCGCGGGCTCGCCGGTTCTAAAACCGAGTGATGCGGCGACGATCGAAAACTGCCTTTCGAAGTTCTGCCACCAGGCGGCTTGCTCCTGTATTGTGGTTGGATACCACCGTGGATTAAGTTGTTTCATTTTATCTCCTCCGTAGAAAAATAGGTCAAAGTTTGAGGCTGGTTGGCGAGCAAGCGGATTCCTGTGAGCGAACGTGGCTGTGCAATAGCGAACCGGTGACTTTTCGACCCCGCAAGGTTATTCAGTTGTGAGCGAGTTTATTTGAAAACGGAAAAGCGATGAAGATGCCGCGTGAGGTTTACTGCTGAGGAAAAGCGGTTCGGTGGGCGAACTGCTCAGTGTATTAAAAGACAACGAAGGTTGGGACGCTGTCTGGCTCAAGGATCTCGATGGAACACGTGCGATCAGTTTCAACACTTTTCGCGGCTTTCATCTCCGTTCAGGTCTCTCATCCAACCGAGTCCCTTGCTGAGCCATTTAAAATCTAGCACGTCTAAATCCGGATATGCAACACTTTTTTTCACGCCGCAAAACCCAATGTTTTACTGCCTAATAACGCATTTCACCCTTCCGTCAAAAAAATATTTTTTGCCAAAAATAAAAAAACCGACACCAAAACGATCAAAAACCGACCCATTCCAGCGACCCAAAAAGGTAAACCAACTCCCCAAATTTCCCCACCAAACCCATCACCTCCCAAAGCTCAAACCCTACCCCGAAACAATCGAACAACCCCTCCGAATTATCGGACAAGATCACTCAGACTTTCGAACAACCCTTCGAAATTTTAGAACAGCACCTCGCGACTTTCGAACAAGACCTCGGAACTTTAGAAGACAACCCCGCGACTTTAAAAGACGACCTCCCAATTTTCTAAGATCACGTTTCGGCGTTCGAAGAAGCAACATCGGAAATATTTGTAATTGCGGTTAAAGAAAAGAAAGGGGTCATGCTTGCAATGTTCCAAGCCCCGACGGTTCTAAAATAGAAGAATCGTAAGTCTGACACTCTGTTTTTTAAGTAGTTATCTCTGTTACGGCTTGGCATTACAGGCTGGGCAAGATTGGCGTGAGAAGACATCTTCGTACCATGTTCCTACCTTGTTAGTCTTCATCGCATGCCAAACAATTCTTGTGCCGCAACTACGACAGCGGATCGCAACACAGATCCAGATAAATCCAAAAACAGAGAGAAGCATCCCGGTAAGAATTAGGAAGGTAGCAAGATCGGGCGACTCTCTCGCATTTAACTTGAGAGCCGTAAAGAAGCCAATCAGTCCGAAGAAAACCGAGAAAAAGGAAACTCCGAATTTCCATGACTGCCCCGATCGTGAAACATAAGAATTAGTAAACATAAGGGGAGAATGTAGTCAGGCGTGCGAAGTTCCGAGCCCAGATGGTTCTAAAATAGAATAATCGGAAGTCTGACCTTCTATCCTCTATCTATTTTTATTCGAAGAAATTCTCAGATAACTCTACAAGTTGATCCAAACCCTTTGTATTGACTGCAGTTTCTTCGCTACCAGTTTCTTTTAGGAAGTCTCGCAATAGCTCTGCCAGAGCTTCTTGATCAGTCGCTCCGGTTGGATGAATCTCTACTTGGCTACCATTGGGTGTCTCGACTACTTTTGCTACTAGAATATTCCCCGAACTGTCGTAAAGAGAGTATATCCCGTTAAGTACATCTGTTGGCTCTATGCTTATTTGAGCCATCTCCAGCGTTGAGTAGAGACCTAGATCAAGTCCTTCGCTAATGATTATTGGTAATTTCATTTAAAATCTGTCCCAGAACGATCTGTCTTCTTTATGTTCTTCCCGCGAATGGCCTGAACTATCCACAAACCGAAAAATCCGGTTAAAAACCATTGTGCCAACATTATCAAAATGCCTGTTGCCAAGGTTTGGGATATCATCGTCGCCAAAAATGCGGGAATGTTGACAATTTCCCAAGTGTAACGAGCCCACCCTGGTCTGAGTGAGTCCTGAAAAAAAGGAGAACTCTCGTATAACAAAGCCCAGGAAATCACAACTGAGATTATCATCAGTGTAATCCCGCTTCCAATTCTTACTAATAATCTACTGGTCATAACTAGTTCGTACGTTCGAAATGATGGGAAAATGAGATTGGACACATTTCAAGTCCTTAACTAACGCTTCTGCCAAAATGCGTTAGCCCTGACAGCTAATAGGGTGGCAAAAATCACGGTCAGGAGAAAATAGTCCGAAATACTCGCGTGTCGCAGAGCTAAGATAGGAGGTTTCTCCCCCTCGGTATTTGTCCATACCTGATGCGAACTGATAAACCACAGAATCGCTCCCAGTAAAGCAAGAATTAGCGAACCAATAGCTAAGTTGCGCAATAGATCGGTTCGGAACCACAGGCAAACGAACCCCGCAAACGCGCCTCCATAAAAAATCATCCGGTCAATTCCGAATCCTAATCGATTGACGTAGATTCCGGGAGTTTCAGTCGGAACGCTTGAATCTACCGAGTATGCGTTCCACACACAGACCACCAGAGTCACGCCCATCAACAGCCCCAATATCATCTTCAATTTATTAATTTGTTGCATCAGAAAATGGGTCAGATCTTCGTTTCTGCAATCTTCGAACCGTCTAGAATCGCAATTTCGCAGGTCTGTCACTATTCCGCTTTAGTCCGTCTTAAATTTCAGACTGGCGCGGACAAGTTCAGCTAAGGATTGATTTCTTAGATTTTCTATTTTAGAGTCAGCAACCTTCAAAAAATGGCATAGTAAATCAATTAATTCAGACTCCCTATTTTCAGGTTGACGTGGTTCTTGAATTGAGACCCATTCGATCCCACGTGAATCCCTACCGATATGGGTCTCCAAGAGTAATCCTGTCGAATCATAGATTTGATACTCTTCGTTCTTTACATCTATTGGCTCCAGATAGCTTTCTGCCCGCTCACGGGTTTCAAAAACCATAACGCCACCGCGCGTCTCATTAACAATCACAATCGAGTTCATACTTAAAACCTGTCCCAAAATCGTTTATTGTGTTTACTTGATTCCCAAGGTCGATGCCTACCAATTCCCTGAAATTGCAGGAATCATAGTTTTTATATTAATGACCTAACGGTACTGACACTGAATATTCCGAGAACCGCTAGGAAAAAAGATACATTTGCCTACTCAATCATTTGTTTTGCCGCCTAATGCAAAATCTAAGTAGATCGATTAAAAACCCGATGATTAAATACTGAAATGTTCCACCAAGGATCGCTGGAAAAGTAGGGTCGCCATACTTATACTGAACGTACCAGTCATTTACGATAAAGTTCATAGGAATACCAATTAAAGGTATGATCAAGCCTAGCGGTCCTAAGAAAGGAAATAAAACAGCAAGGATGAAATATATTGGTGGTAACAAATATATGTACTTTAGGCTCATCAGTATTCTCCATCATCGATATGGTACGCCGAGAGCGGAAATCTTATCATTAAGGTATCCTCCATGCGTTGAAATATCGTCGATAGTGTAAAGTCGGGGGGGGGGGCGCGCCAGGTAGACTAGCAAATCTCCGCGTTTTATCCACAATCTCCGGTGTAATTTTTGGGTCGCACTTGCAGCCTAGCGAAAGCCCCCCAAGTTCTAGTTCCGACGCTGCTGAAAGGCTCTATAAATTTTGCTAGCTATCCAGCCTATTAATAACCACTGAAGAAAAACTCCGAAGTACAAACAAAGATCGTCCAAATACATCGGCGGATTTATAACCCATAGAAGCATATGCAACGGAAGATGTAGGACCACCCAAACCATTGTTAAGAACTGGGCAATGGCTAACTGCAACGTTGTCAAAAATGTCTGAGTAAGGAATGTCCAGACGCAGCTGATCGTTGCGACAATAAGTCCGCTAATAAGGTTTGATCTTTTATTGGCAATCAAAAGGTCCTCCATTTTTCTGGGATGGCAATGTCGGATTCGATTCAATCGTCGTTTACTTATACATTTTCGATAACACTTTCGAAATTCAGAATACTGAAGATCGGCAGTTGGTGCACCTATCCGAATAAACTTGGTTGGGGGGATTCTGCTTCGGCGAAGTCGGTTTGGGTGTCGGGGAGGGGTTGCATAAGTTGTTTTAGGCGTTCGGGTTTGGTTTTGGGGTCGAGCCACTCTTCGTAGTCGGGTTGGCGGATGACGACGGCTTGACGTTGTTTGGTGTTGTGGATGAGTTTGAAGGTGTCGTTTGGGCTCGTGGTGATGATGGCGGTGCAGTGCTTGGTCTCGTTTTTGATCTCGCAGTCGCGGGCGATGCCGGCGAAGGCGAAGAGCGGTTCGTCGAACCAGATGTTGAACTTCTTTTTTGAGCCGTTCGGCTGAGTTTGCCATTCGAAGAGCGAAGTCGCGGGTATCAGGACGCGGCCTTCGCGAAAGGCTTCGCGAAACATGGCGACCTTTTCGATCGTCTCGGCCTTGGCGTTGATCGCACTGACGAACTTGCCTTCCCACGTCTCGCCCGTGATCGTCCACCACATCTCCGCCAGCTTCCACTCATTATTGATCGCCAAAATGTTCGTCCCCGGAAACACTTCCGGGCGTTCGAGAACGTACTTCTGAAAAAAATCCTCCGCCAGCAATGGAAACTGACGTTTGAATTTCTCGTACTCTTTTACTAACGCGTATCTGCCACACATGAATTGATATTGTAGCAGAAGTCTTGTCGGATTTTTGGGGCTGACCGGGCTGACCGGGCTGACCGGGCTGAGGAGAACGCCCTTACTTTGTGCGGGCTTCTGCACTGCGGGGTGAGCTCTCTTACGTGCGGGCTACTGACACGCGCGGCTGCTGCGATGGAGACGTGCCGCGTGGACGGTGTTTATTATTTTGGGTGGAATGAAATACAATTAA
>JAYSZT010000280.1:0-7378 GCA_043737915.1 Acidobacteriota bacterium | reverse complement strand
GTGTCAAGAATTACTCCTGCAAAATCTTAGGGTTTCGCTGAGCACGTTTTGTTGCCGAAATAATAAAAAATAAATGAGATTTCGCTTGCTGAATGAATGCTCATTCAGTTATACTTACGGCATCAAAAATTTATATTAATATTTAGGATCTCGAATACATTATGAACATCACAAAAGCCGCTGTTTTAGGGGCTGGAACAATGGGTGCAGGTATTGCCGCACATCTTTCAAATGCGGGTATCCCGACGTTGCTGCTGGACATCGCTCCGCGCGAACTGACTCCGGATGAAGAAAAGAAAGGATTAACACTCGAGTCGCCGGCAGTTCGGAACAGGATCGTGAATTCGTTGTTCGACGCCGCGAAAAAGCTGAAACCGGCTCCATTCATGCTCGGTGACAATGCGAAACTGATCACGACCGGCAATTTCAATGACGATCTCGCCAAAATTAAAGACTGTGATCTCGTCATCGAGGCCGTTGTCGAAAATCTCGATATCAAGCATAAGCTGTTCGCCGAGGTTGAAAAACACCGCAAACCGGGAGCGGTAATCGCCTCGAACACCAGCGGTATCCCGATCGATTCGATCGTTGCCCCCTTCGCGGACGATTTCAAATCGCATTTTGTCGGCATTCACTTCTTTAATCCGCCGCGTTATATGAAACTCGTCGAGGTCATTCCCGGCACCAAAACAAGCGGTGAAGTTGCGTGTCAGGTCTCCGGCTTTCTTGACCAACGGCTCGGAAAAGGAGTCGTTCCGGCGAAAGATCGGCCTAATTTTATCGCCAACCGTATCGGCGTTTTTGGCATGATGGCGACGATCCACGAGATGATCGAGGGTGGTTGGACGCCGACCGAGATCGATCAGATGACCGGCAAAGCAATAGGCCACGCGTCATCGGCGACGTTTCGCACCAGCGATCTAGTCGGCCTAGACGTGACCGCTCACGTGACGACAAACCTCTATCCGGCGGTTCCCGACGACGAAGACCGCGATGTTTTTCAGTTGCCGGAACTCATCAAAACTCTTCTAGAGAAAAAACTGCTTGGTGATAAGACGAAAGGCGGATTCTTCAAAAAATCGAAGGATGCCGAGGGCAAACGGGCGATTCTCGAACTCGATCTGAACACATTCGAATACAAACCGCAGGTCAAAACAAAATTCCCGTCGCTCGACGCCGCCAAAAGTATCGATGACCGAGCCAAACGAGTGAAAACTCTCGTTTGGGGCAACGACCGCGTTGGCGAATTCCTTTGGAAAACAACTTCGCGAGTTTCGCGGTATGCCGCGAACCGAATCCCGGAGATCGCTGACACCATCGTCGAGATCGACAATGCGATCAAGTGGGGGTTCGGCTGGGAGATCGGTGTTTTCGAGGCGTGGGACGCGATCGGCGTGACCGAATCGGTCGAGCGGATGCGTGCCGAAGGCCAGGCGATACCGGCAAATGTCGAGAAAATGCTCGCCTCCGGAGCGACAACTTTTTACAAGAATGAGGCTGGAAATCATTCGTTCTACGATCTGGTCGCGGGTGAATACAGACCGATGCCTGCCCGTCCGGGCGTTCTCGTTCTCAAAGACATCAAGGAACGCACTGGCGTTATCAAATCCAATCCCGGAGCGTCGCTTATCGACATCGGCGACGGCGTCGCGTGTCTCGAGTTTCATTCAAAGATGAATTCAATCGGCGGCGATACGGTCGCGATGATGAATTTTGCGATCGATGAGGTCGAGAAAAATTACAAAGGCCTCGTGGTCGGCAATCAGGGAGGTAATTTCTCCGCCGGAGCGAATATCATGATGCTCCTGCTCGCGGCCCAAGAAGAAGAGTGGGACGACATCAACATGATGATCCGCGGCCTGCAAAACGCGGTCATGCGTTTTCGATATTCTGCAAAACCGGTCGTCACCGCTCCGTACGGACTGACGCTCGGCGGTGGCTGCGAGATATCGATGCACGGCGATAAGGTGCAGGCAGCGGCGGAAACCTACATCGGCCTCGTCGAGGTCGGCGTCGGCCTGATCCCGGCCGGATGCGGAACTAAGGAAATGACTCTGCGTGCGATGAATGCAGCGAAAAAAGCACCTGACGCTGATCCGCTCGCATTCCTCAAGAAAACATTTGAATTGATCGGCATGGGCAAGGTAGCAACGTCCGGACAGGAGGCGAAATCGTGGGGACTGATCCGTGACGCTGATGGGATCTCGATGAATGGCGACCGCCTCATCGCTGATGCCAAGCAGGAAGTGCTGAACCTTCACGCCTCAGGCTACGTTCAGCCGGTCGAGCAGACCGATATTCTCGCACTTGGCGAATCGGCCCAGGCCGCGATGAAACTTGCCCTGCACATGATGAAACAGGGAGGATTCGTCTCGGATCATGATGTTTTGATCGGCAGAAAGCTCGCTAAGGTTATGAGCGGCGGCGATCTGAACCACCAAACTTACGTCTCCGAGCGATACTTACTCGATCTCGAACGCGAAGCGTTTCTATCGCTCTGCGGCGAGCGAAAAACTCAGGACAGGATCGCGGGAATGCTTAAGACCGGCAAGCCATTACGTAATTAGTTGGAGGTTAAGCAAAGAAAGTTGATAGCGATGAACGAACATATCGCAAAAATGACAGCTGATGTCGATTCGATAACGGTTTCGGTAAAAGAGGCATTCGGTGGGCTTTCCTCCGATCAGCTCAACTGGAAACCGTCCGCCGAGAGTTGGAGCGTCGGGCAGTGCATCGATCATCTGATCAGATCGAACGTCGGCGTCTTTCCGGCTTTAGACGGAGTGATAGCTGGCAAAAAGCCCACGTTTTGGGAGAGTTATTCGCCCTTTACGGGCTGGGTCGGCGGATTCATGATCAGGTCTTTGAGTTCGGACGCCCGAAAATTTAAGGCTCCGACGAAGACAATTGTTCCGCCGAGCGACATCGCAGCCGACATCGTTGACCAATTTGCAGCTAATCAGGCGATCGTCGTTGAAAAGATAAATGGTTTATGCGACATCGATGCCGACAAAACGGTTTTGACGTCGCCGTTTATGAGGCTCATGACGTATAAGGTCAGCGACGGATTTCACATCTTGATCGAGCACGAAAAGCGTCACATTCGGCAGGCAAAACGGGTGATGGAGATGGACGGATTTCCAAAGTAGATCTTTGAAAATATGCCTGAGAATTTCAAAAGCCGCCGCTTTCGCTGGGGATTTAATTTTTTCCCTTGTTATCGCGGGTCAGGCGGTCGCGTAACCTACATCGCGGATGATTTTCACGAACTTCGGATGAAGCTTCCGCTAAGCTGGCGGAACAGAAATTATGTCGGTACGATCTACGGCGGCAGCATTTACGCATCGATCGATCCGTTATACATGCTCATGCTGATGCATATTCTGGGAGACGGGTACACCGTTTGGGACAAGGCGGCGAAGATCAGATTTAGAAAGCCGGGAAAGACAACTCTCTATGCCGACTTTCTATTATCGGCCGAGGAGATCGAGGAAATAAGGCGGCTGGCGGAAACTGAGCGTTCGGTCGATCGGATCTATGATGTCGAGCTCAAGGACGCGGACGGCTTGGTTCACGCGGTGATCGAAAAAACTCTTTACATTGCAAAGAAAAAATAGGATGTTTGATTTTACGTCGGCGGGATTTATTTTCGATATGGACGGCACGCTCGTGGACAATATGCACGTCCACGTCGATGCCTGGCAGAAACTGCTCGAGGAGAACGGCGTCGAGATGGATCGGCACAAATTCCTCGTCGCCACGGCAGGCAAGACCAATCGCGAGATAATGCCGACAGTATTCGGCGAGATCTCGGACGAACGCATCGACGAACTCGCATCGCGAAAAGAGTCGCTCTACCGCGAAGCCTATTTGCCGATCCGCCGCCCGGTCGATGGTCTGGTCGAGTTTTTAACGGCGGCAAAGTCGCTCGGGATCAAAATGGCGGTCGCAACCGCCTCGGCGAATCCGAACATGGAATTCATCCTCGACGGCCTCGACCTGCGGCGATTTTTCGACGCCGTCACGACTGCAAGTGACGTGAAGCGTGGCAAGCCCGACCCGGCGATGTTCCTCGTCTCGGCCGAAAAGCTTGGTGTTGAGCCGGAGAGATGCATAGTTTTCGAAGATTCGTTCGGCGGTTTTGAGGCGGCCTGTCGAGCGGGAATGGTGTCGATCGGAATTGCGACCGTCAATTCGGTCGAAGATATTCTTAAACGCGATTCGGTGGTCGAGGCGCACAAAGATTTTGCCGCACTCGAGCCGAAAACATTGGTAGAAAAGTATTTGCGGTGATCAAAATGGACAGATGCGGTTGGGCAAGTAACGAGCTAAATATTCCATACCACGACACGGAGTGGGGCGTGCCCGTGCACGATGACCGTTTGTTCTTTGAATTTTTGATACTTGAGGGAGCTCAGGCGGGGCTGAGTTGGGACACGATCCTGCGGAAACGCGAAAATTATCGCGAGGCGTTCGATAACTTCGATGTGCGGAAGGTCGCCGCCTACACTGACGAGAAATGTGCCGAGTTGCTGCTGAACGAGGGCATTATCCGCAACCGTTTGAAGATCGCCTCCGCCGTGCGAAACGCGAAGGCGTTTATCAAGGTGCAGGAGGAATTCGGAACGTTCGACAAATACATCTGGTCATTTGTTGGCGGCAAACCTCTCGATGACATGCTCAAAACGATGTCTGACGTTCCGGCAAAAACTGAGATCTCAGACGCGATATCGAGTGACTTGAAAAAACGCGGTTTTAACTTTGTCGGCTCGACGATAATGTACGCATTCATGCAGGCGACGGGTCTGGTGAATGATCACTTGATAACTTGTTTTCGATACAAAGAGGTCGGATGACTCAGTGGTTGGTTACAGGTTTGATGTTGCTGGTGGGCTTGCTGAATTTAACTCCGGCGATCGTATTCTTCGCTCCGGAACGCAGTTTGACGCTGTACGCGATAGATCTAGGCGAGCCGAACCTATCGATAGTAATGCGGCATCGAGCCGTTCTACTTGGGCTATTGGGAATTGCATTGGTCTATGCGGCGTTTCGAAAGGAATTCTTGGTACCGGTAATTGTCGCTGCGTTTATAGGAAAGGCCGCATTTCTGTTCTTGGTTTACACTTCGACCGGAGTCAACGCCGAGCTCGGAAGGGTCGCTTTATTTGATATCGGTGCGATCGCGGTGCTATTGACCGTACTTGGTTTACATCTTTTCGCTGGAAAATAGTATGGACTATCCGATAACGGCGGCGGTTAGGTTTTTGCGAGAGAATGAGGTCGATTTTGTGCCGCGGCTTTATGACTATGTTGAAAAGGGCGGCACTAGCGAATCGGGAAAGCAGTTAGGCGTGGACGAACACGCGGTCGTTAAGACTTTGATCTTTGAAACGAACGATAAAAAGCCGTTGATCGTGCTGATGCACGGCGACCGTCAAGTTTCAACAAAGAATTTAGCACGCCACATCGGCGTCAAATCCGTCGAGCCCGCGACGCCCGAACGAGCATCAAAACACACAGGCTATCTCGTCGGTGGCACTTCACCATTTGGTACGCGAACAGTGATGCCGGTTTATGTTGAGAGCGCGATATTTGATCTAGATAGGATCTATATCAACGGCGGCAAACGCGGATTTCTCGTCGAGATCGATCCGGGGGTGTTGAGAATGATATTGACGATCGACGAGGTCGAGGTCGGGATAACAAGCTGATGCTGATAGACGAATTTTTGCCGGAATACGATTTTATCGAGACGCACACCATCGCGATCGATGCGAGTGCGGAGCGGGTTTACGCCGCCGCCAACGATGTTGATTTTAGCGAGTCGTTCATCGTTAAATGGCTGCTCCGTCTCAGAGGAATGTCGGGCGAGGCGGTGACGATCAGCAGCCTTAAAGATTCTTATTTTAAGGTTTTGGGCGAAACGGCAAACCGCGAATTGCTGATCGGCCTAGCCGGAAAATTCTGGACGCCGTTGGGCGACATGCAGCGGTTGGACGCGTCGAACTTTCGCGAATTTGAAAAGCCCGGCTATGCCAAAGCAGTCTGGAATTTCTCGCTTCGGCCGGAGTCAGATAAAACGGCCCTGACGACCGAAACCCGCATCCGCTGCCTCGACGATGGCAGCCGCAGAAATTTCGGTTTTTACTGGACATTCATCCAGCCGTTCAGCGGGTTGATAAGGATGGAAATGCTGAAGATGATAAAGCGGAAGGCTGAACGTAGCGTCGGAGGTTGAAGACGAGAATAAGAAATCTAGTGTTATTGGCAGTTGGTCTATGCGCCTTTTTCGGTTTGCTCGGGGCTTATTCGATTGCCTCGGAACCTATCGCCTATGTTGCATCAATGTTCTATGGAATTTACTTCCTGTATTTATTAATTCCGGCTGTTGTCATCCTTTTTGTCGCCTCAATAGTTGCAGCGACTTTTCAGAAGACGAAATATGCAGCAACGTTATTCCTTAGTTGTTTGATGCTTTCCACTTTTTTCATCGGTGGTTTTCAAGCAATGAGAGCTTTAGGATGGGCTCGATACGAGACTAATGGTTCGAATGAAATGCGACCGCTCGACTATGACCTGACGAACAGGATTGTTCTTGCCATCAAGAAAGGTGCGTCTCAAGAAGAAATACGCAGATTCGATGAAGACATATTAAGGAAAAAAATTTATCACGCAAATGGAGACCTGGACTTGTTGTTCGCGGATGGTGTTTGTAACTTTTCTTATCCTAACACGGTGCCGGGCGTGACAATCATAACGGTTCCGTTTTGCAAAGATGCAACTGACGAACAAAAAGTTCAAATTCGGGATAGGATAATTTCCTCACCGCTGGTGTATGCGGCTTTTGAGGACACGGATTCAGGAGAAGTTAAAAAGCTGAAGTAGTTGAGAAAAAAATCATGAAAGAAGCAGTAATAGTATCGGCCGTGCGAACGGCTGTGGGTAAAGCGCCGAAGGGCACTTTGAGGAATACACGTTCGGACGAGCTTGGGGCGACGGCGATCAGGGAGGCTGTGGCTCGTGCGGGTGTTGATGCATCGCTGATCGATGATGTGATCATGGGCTGTGCGTTCCCTGAGGCTGAACAGGGAATGAATGTCGCCAGGACGGCGTCGATACTCGCTGGTTTGCCGGTCGAGGCGTCGGCGATGACGGTCAACAGGTATTGCTCGTCGGGTCTGCAAACGATCGCTATGGCCGCCGAGCGGATAATGATCGGCGGTGCCGACGCCATCGTTGCGGGCGGCCTCGAATCAATGACCGTGATCCCGATGGGCGGCAATACGTTTCGCCCGAATCCGGGCCTCGCCGATACATATCCCGATTATTACCTGAACATGGGCCTCACGGCTGAAAATCTCGCCAAAAAATACGAGAT
>JAYSZT010000279.1:0-7402 GCA_043737915.1 Acidobacteriota bacterium | reverse complement strand
CCGACCATTACGAAGCCGCACAGGTAGAGATCATTGACGAGCGTCCGGCGTATCGACTGCACATCGGCCACCTTCGTCCCGGGTTTTACGAAGCCATTGCCGACGTTGCCAATGTCCCGGCTTTAAGGGTCACGTTCATCAAGTTTTTCCCTAAAACATTCTCCGATCGTTATCAAACGATCACTGGGAAAGCTCCAAGTTATGCGGACGCCGCACGTTACGGCATCGCAACCACGCCGGTGATGAAAGAGCTATATTCAGACAATGGTAAATTTTCTGACGATCTTCTGAACAAGGCTTTTGAACTTGTGACCGAATGGGGCGAAAATTTTTGTAAGCCGATAAATGAAAGGGTCCTGCGTTTTTATCCGCAACTGACAGATGCCGAAATCGCCGAACTAACAAAGCTTGCACGCGAAGCCGAAACGTTCATCTACGGGCTCGCCGAACAGGAACTTGCCGGCAAGATCACCGAAAATGAGATCGTTCCCGCCGCCTGCCGTCGATATCGCTGGCTAAATGACGAAAACTCATCAAGATCAAAGAATATCGGTATGTATTACGCCCGGCGATAGTCGGCAACCCGATCTGTCGCAAATCTGACAAAATGTACGTGGATTTCGCAAAATCGGCGTTCGATTGTAAAATAAGAGTTTTTGAACGACCTCGGGGAAACGCTCTTATGTTACAAGCCGGAATAGTTGGACTGCCCAACGTTGGAAAATCAACACTTTTTAATGCTCTGACCGCTCAGGAATCGGCGCTTGCGGCGAACTATCCGTTCGCGACGATCGAGCCGAATGTCGGCATGGTCGCCGTTCCTGACGAACGCCTTGCCGTTCTCGAAAAGCTCAACAAAGCCCAAAAGGTCGTGCCCGCGATGGTCGAGTTTCTCGACATCGCCGGACTCGTTCGCGGCGCTTCGAAAGGCGAAGGTTTGGGCAACCAGTTTCTTGCCAACATTCGCGAAACCCACGCTGTTATTCAGGTTGTTCGCTGTTTTGACGACGACAATATCATTCACGTCGAGGGATCGGTAAACCCGATCCGTGACATCGAAACGATCCAGATCGAGCTCGCCCTCGCCGATCTCGCCTCCGCCGCCAAGCGTCGCGAAAAGGCCGCGAGAGCTGTCAAAGCCTCGGGTGACAAAGCCGCGAAGATCGAACTTGAGATTCTCGACAAGATCCAACCCCTGCTCGAGGAAGGCCGCCCGGCACGCTCTGCCGATCTGACCGATGACGAACGAGCGATCCTCAAAACCTGGTTCTTTTTATCGACCAAACCAACCATATACGCGGCAAACGTTGATGAAGACTCGCTCGCCGACCCTGAAAGCAATCCGCATGTACAAGCTGTAATTAAGCACGCCGAAAGCGAAAAGGCCGATGTTGTTTTCATCTGCGCCAAACTCGAGGCCGAACTCGTCGCCCTCGACCCTGCCGAACGCGATGAGTATCTGAAAGATCTCGGCCTCAATTCCAGCGGCGTCGACAAATTGATCAAGGCTGCCTATCACATGCTCGGCCTGATGAGCTTTCTCACTGCCGGCGAAAAGGAAGTCCGTGCCTGGACGATCCCGATCGGCACCAAGGCACCGCAGGCCGCCGGCGAGATCCACACCGATATCGAACGCGGCTTCATCCGTGCCGAGATCATCGGTTACAACGACCTCATCGCCTGCGGCTCACGCAAAGCCGCCAGCGAAAAAGGCCTCGCCCGTCTCGAGGGCAAAGAATACATAATGCAAGACGGCGATGTTGTGGATTTTCGTTTTAACGTCTGATCTACCCGGAGATTTCGTTATATATAGGCGTGTCGAAAACTGCCCAAGCTATTTGAAGTGCCTGTTTTCGTAGATCAAATTGCGTCGAGATTTATGAAAAGGAATTTCTAGTAATCGGCTTAAAAAGGTATGCCCTCGGTAGGCTCGTTTTGTAATTTTATCTAACGTTTTTACCCCTATGTTTACTGCTCTTGATTGTTCTCGCTCCTCGCTGAATCGGGTTTAGTCTCCAAATACTCTCCATCTAGCAATTTTTTACCCATGTTTCGCTCGAGAACTTCTCCCACTATTTGCAGAGTTTTCTGGGTCGGGTGGGTGTAATAAAGAGTCATCGTCTCGTCACTATGACCCGTGTATTCGCCTGCGCTTTTAGTATCAACCTCATTACTATGCGCGAGGATCGACGTCGAGGTGTGCCGGGTCGTGTAGAAGGTTACACCGTCGATCTTGTTTTTACCGTACGGGATCCCTACTGCCTCACAGGCGGCTTTCATCCGGTCGTACATCCGCTGAGTGACTTTTCCACCTTTTGTGAATAGATAATCCCCAGGCGTTTCGAAACGCTCCGTCAAAATCGATCTCATCGTTTCCGTGATCTGGAGTTCGCGCGTCGAGTGTTTTTCGTTCTTGGTCTTAGTTCCCTCGATGCGAACTATTTCCGCGTGTAGATCCACGTCAGCCTTACGGAGACCGGCAACTTCTCCCGGACGCGAAACCGTGAGCAAACAAAACTGTACGAATAGCCCGACGCGTCTACGAGCTGCAGCTTGATAGATCTTTTCGGTCGTGGCCGGCGGTGCGAGTAGGTACCTGAGCAGCTCGTACCGATCGCGGTGGCTAATGGTGACCGTCTTTCGAGTTTTCGGGATTACGATCTTAGGCTTGCGCGGAGGTCGAAAGCTGGAGAGCTCCTTGAAATATTCGTCAGCATTATTCAGGACCTCCACGATCGGCACCATTTCTCGCTTAATGGTCGAGTTCTTAACGCCGTCGGCAACTCGTTTATTTTGGTATTCCTTTAGATCCGCGGTTGCTAACTCGATGACTTTGATCTGAGGCGGCAGGAGGTCGAGGAATGCTTTGAACGTTCGCTTTGCTCGGGCCCGATCTGGACCTTGACGCATTGAATCGAGTTTCTTCTGAAATAGCTCGATCAGAAATGGTGAATCTTTCTTTAGTGGAATACCAAGCTGTTGATTTTTTAGATCCTCGCGCAGAGCTTTGACCGCTGCCTCCGCATGTTCCTTAGTGTAGAAACCTCGCTCATGCTCTCGCTTGCGGTCGAGCCAGATGTCATATCCCCATGAGAAATGCTTGCCTTCCTTTCGATCGAATGGGTAGCCGTCTTTAGGATTATTGATGTGATATTTCTTGATCGCCATTGCTGAAAATCGCGGAGTACGAACGTGCTTAAAAAGGCCATCGATCTATCGACGGAATTCTCAACGGAGGGTTTTAGCTTGATTCTCGAACGCCGGAAGCTATGTCTAAGCTAATCGGTTGGTTGTTCGTGACCCGGGGCGGCAACCATGAAGGGCTTGTAAACAAGCAAATCATTAGGTTCGCATTTCAAAACCCCGCATAACCGATCTAGCGTGCCAAGCTTAATATCTGTGACCTTATGATCACGGATCTTCGCTAGAGCCTGATACGCAAGCCCGGATTCACGAGCCAGCCGGTATAGCGTCATACCCTTTTCTTCCAGCAGTTCTTTAAGTCGAATTGTAATCACCTGACTAATCATATTTGAGATATTACATACTCGCAAAAGTAATGTCAAGATGTAATATTTTAACTTATATGCACTTGACGTTAGTAGTAATGTTAAGATACTATATCTGTAAGTTAAGTAATTAACTTTGCGAACTAACAAAAAGGAGATCACGACAATGACCAAAGAAACAGCAGAACGATTACGAGAGGCCAGAGAGACCGCCATGGCAGCACTTCCCGAAAGGCTTCAACGGTTGAACCAAGAGCTTGCAATCGATCGCACGAAAGACTTCGACAATGATCTTTATGCGGTACGCGGTGAGTATCGATTCCGCGTCAGCGTGTTCCGTGGCGGTCATCATGGATTCGTTGCCACAACTTCCGCCGGCGGCCGCGTTCATCGTTACAGCGGTGCAACTCCGGTCGACGCATTCATAAAGCTTACGGGCAGTCTTGTATGGCTGACCGCTCGGATGGACCACGAAAAGCAGGTCGCATATAACGAAAGCCGTCGATACGAGACGGCTTAACAAACGGCGAAAGGCTGAACTTCCCTGCAAGAGTCGGTTCAGCCTTTCAGTAATTTCAAACCTTAAACCTTGGAGAAATCACATGAATAAGAATACCACCCTGGCAGAACAAACCGAAGCTTTTGTAAAAGCTATAACCGAACTTCCAACGCCGAGTCCGCTGGCTCTAAAACTTTTCAGTCATTTTTGCGATGAAATGAATGCCGCAGTCGAGTACGGGCGCATTTGCACACCGGAGCGCATGGCAAAGCTTTATCCGATATTCCGAGAGATAAATATGGAAATGGATGATATGGAAACTGAGCTGTCAGCTTCATCGTTGAGGCACCGAAGATCGTAGTTTGAGAGATCAAAACCGTGGCCGTCTTACGACAACGAGACGGCCTTTTCTGCATCATCAGTAATGCATGGGCGAACGCTAAAAAACAACTGAAAATCACTTATGAAAAGATGTTACTCGAAGCAAATAAACGTAGGAAAGGAGCAAGAAAAAATGGCAAACAGTTTAGCGAATGAGGTACTGACTGACTCAGAGGCTCAGAAATTCTTAAGACTTTCGCGAATTACACTTTGGCAGTTAAGAAAATCACGACAAATCGCCTTTCACAAAGTGGGCGAGAAGATCCTTTATCGGCGTGGTGATCTTGACGCATTTCTAAACTCGATAAGACAGGAGACAAAACAATATGAAAAAACCGCAATTTGAAGCGGCAATAAAAAGCCGGGCTATCGCGGAAACGATAAACCCGGTATTGCCAATTGAAAAAAAGAAAAGCCTACTCCAAGGCTATTCAAATTATACACATATTTCGAAACGTAATGTTTTCGATGCCGTTCATGTGGTTGCTGAGATCAGGCGATCGCACGGAGGCAGTTCACCGGTTCAAATGATCGGTAAACGCGGATACTGCTGGTCGTGCAAAAGCCACAAATATGTCATCGGTCAATATTTGACAGTAAGCACCGAACCGTCGCTTCTGAGCCCGATCTGCTTATCGTGCGGCCGGATTCACAACAGCGGTTCGCCTCAAGAAAAGAAACAATTTGTCGCGAGGTGTAGAAAGAACCTCATGGTTGCGTACCCGGATCTCCGAATGGAGGTAGCAGCCTAATATGCCCAGCTTTCAACCTAAAACCCATACGGCCACACCAACAAACGGGAACGGAAATGGGACCGCAGCAAAAGCCGTCCCTAAGCCTCAAACCGTCAATGCAGATGTAATTGATGCAGCAATTGCCGATCAGGACTCTACCGATCCAGTAGATGCTTTCGTTAGCCTGCTGGACATAAAGACGGCAAATGAATCTCTCGAGATCGCGAGTAGCTCTCCAATTCCTGAAAACCTCTTCGGTGACTTCTGGAAGCAAGGACAGCTCGCAATACTTTTCGGCGAATCAGGAAAAGGTAAGTCCATCTTAGCCGTACAAATCGGAGATTCGATTAGTCGCGGTCGGCCAATCTCTCAGTTCAATCTCGGGACTGGTCCGCAAAAGGTACTTTATTTAGATCTAGAATTATCAAAAAAGCAGTTCGAAATTAGATACTCAATCCGGTCCGGGAATAGCACGACGCATCATTATTCATTTCACGATAATTTTATGCGCGGTGAGATCGATTATAAAGACTATTCGCAGTCAAACTTCGAGCAGTATCTCACGGCGTCGATCGAGCATGCGATCGTTAAATACGGGGTTAATGTTCTGATCGTTGACAATATTACGTATCTCAGCAAGGGGACCGAAAAGGCGCAAGAAGCTCTCCCGCTGATGAAAATGCTAAAGAAGATAAAAGAGTATTTTCACATTTCAATACTTGTCCTGGCTCACACACCAAAACGCGACAATTCCCGGCCACTTTCAATAAATGATCTGCAAGGTTCGGCCATGCTCAAGAATTTTGCGGATGCCATCTTTGGTATCGGTCAAAGTGAAAAAGATACAGAGGTCCGGTACCTTATTCAGTTCAAACAACGGGACGGCCGGGACGATGTTCACAACGCGTCTAACGTCGCTCTCTGCGAAATCGACAAACCAAGCAACTTTCTAGGACTAAATTTCACTGGTTTTTGTGATCAGTCTCAATTATTCAACGATAAATTGCTTACTTCCGAAACCGCAATCAAGCAAAAAGATATGCCCTTAGCCAACTTCCTTAAAGAGAAAATGAGCAAAGGGCCGGTGCCCGCGGGGGATATGGAAGCATCTCTCCGTGAGGCAGGATTTTCAAAAAAGAGCGCTACCCGAATTTGCGCTAAATTGGGGATTATGTCGCTTCACGATAAAAGCTTTCATGGTGGATGGACTTGGCAGTACAATGACCCAAGCTCAGCATCGTTGGAGGAGGCAATGCAGAATGCTTCCTACGCTGCTTCAAACGGGAATCTTGGGATTCTTGGTGATCTAGGACGGAACTTCGTTAACCAAGAATCCCAAGAATCCCAAGAACGCGGTACTTGTAAGTGTGGGGTCGGCGGCAATCTTGGAGCTAAATGCTTCGCTTGTGGTGGTTCTTTTGAGCTATGAATAGGTTTCCTTACGAATTAGATACCAGTACCAGAAAGTTTACTTGCCCGAGCTGTGGGCACCGTAAACGATTTCGGCTCTATATCGACACTGCAACAAGTGAATATTTGCCGGACAATTTCGGTAAGTGCGATCGTGAAGAGAGCTGTCAGTACTGGGAAAAACCGCAAAGTCGATCTGTTATACCTTATTCGATACCGTCGGCATATCTGGGCGGCCATGTGCGTCCGTCTAAACCCGTACCACTCGAGCCTGGAAGCTTTGCGGCTGGCTTTATTCGTGAAACCATTTCGGGTTTTGATCAGAACAATTTTGTGACGTTTTTATCAAAACTCTTTCCGGGCGAAGTTTCGCGAGTTGAGAAAGCTATCATAGACTTTCGGATTGGAACAATATTTATTACCGGTAAAGATCCTTACACATGCTTTCCGTACGTCGATCAGGTCAAGCAATGCGGGAAAGCTAAGTTAGTTCGGTTCGATCCCGAGACCGGCCGAAAGCAGAATTTTCACAGTCTCAAGAAGTTACTGCTGAGTGCTGGCGTCCTGAAAGAAGATTTCTTACACAACAAAGATGTATTTTTCGGTGAACATCAATTAACTCGGCGCCCGCTTGATCGGGTCCATGTGGTAGAAGCTGAGAAAACCGCCGTAATTGCGTCAATGTTCTACCCTGAAGTCATCTGGGTTGCGACCGGTTCCTTGTCGCACCTCAGTGTATCTCGGCTTTCGCGTCTTGCAGGGCGTCGGATCGTTCTCTTTCCTGACCAAGGCGGTTATGTCAAATGGCAGAAAATCGCGGCTGAGGCCCTGCAAAGCGGCCTAAACGTGACGATCTCAGACCTCATGAA
>JAYSZT010000278.1:0-7414 GCA_043737915.1 Acidobacteriota bacterium | reverse complement strand
CCGCCGCATCACCACGCACCAAAGCCTCATCATACGCTTTATTAGCCTTCAATAATTCCCGTTCAGTTCGGCTGTTTTTGTTGAATGTTTTGTCGCTTGTCTGACCGACAGCGACGGACAACCCGACAAACGATAGCATAATGAAAATCAGAAAAAGTTTCATACAGTAATTTCTCCTGCAAGACTGATACTTGGCTTTCAATTCTTTCAGTAGATAGATAAGTGCCCGTGCTTCCCAACTAATCATCATGCCGAATTGATCGGCGTAATATGCGACATTGCGCTCTTATAACAATTCGATTTAAATCGCCTCCAGTGCCGCTTCTAGGTGGTTGTTGGTGCCTAGTTTGGCTTCGAATTGGGTTTGGGTAAAGTCTTTGAAGCGTGTGGCTTTGATCGTCACTTGCTTGGCACTGGCACGTCGCTCTTTCAGATGTCGACGGCGAGTTTCCAAACCTTTTTTTGCCAACTCCTCCACATCATTACGTTTAGACACTGCCCGATTAGAATGCCGACGACCGAACCCGAAATGTTGATCGACGGCTCGAATCCATTCTCGCATCGCTTTACGCTTTCACTTTGTCCTTTTGCTCTTCTTCGCCGTTTAGTTCTATTCATTGTGCGTTCCACATTCGATGTATGGATGGCCATCATCGGATCGAACAGGAACGCTAAGTCTATCCGTTTAGCCTCGACCGCCAGCTTGAACGCATCGCCGTCGCCGTCGAAGGCCCAAGGGCCCTCGGTTGTCGCGATGGCCAGATCGCCAATATCTGCTGCGGAGACGAGCCGTTCGCGAATGTCGCCGTCGGGCATTTTGCAGACCACCTCCACTGCTTCCGCACCTATCGAACCGTTGCAACAATTGTCATGACGGATCCAGGTTCAAGGCCTGTTACGGAAGTTGCGGGTTTAATTTCCTCGATTGTAATCATGACTATAAAAGGTATCTTGCCCTTCGACTATTACGGATCGAGATATTCCTCGGCACCCATAGCCATTGCCATTCTAATTCCTGATGGATTTTATCTTATCGCACCTCGGCTTCGAAAAACATTTGTCATGGTTTGATTATTAGTTACAAGGACTAACAATGATTCGTGAAAATAAGGCCACCACAATGGACACCATGCGGTATGTAATCGTCAACCTGGGCGTCGAACAATTCCCAAGCCTCTCGCGACAGTCATGCCGAGGATCAAAAAATAACCGGAGATGTCGGGGGTGGAACATGTCAATTAGTTTCAGCCCAAACGAAATCCCATTCACAAATTGAATAGTCGCCCGTGAGAAACGATTTTTTTTATTCAATTGTTTACGAGAGCTAAGTTTCTCTCGAGGTGTGAGTCAAAGTGTGAGTTAAAAAAAATAGGCGAGTCTTGGCCTCGCCTAACATATTGTAAATATTGGTGATCCGAGCAGGACTCGAACCTGCGACCCAGTGGTTAAAAGCCACTTGCTCTACCGACTGAGCTATCGGACCAAATCGGTGTGTGTTAGAGATTGCGACAACAATGTCGGCTCCAACCGAATTTTCAATATTACAATTTGGGCGATTATATGGCAAGTTCCATTCGGATATTCGCTCGAATAAATTGAAAATTTGGGTCGAGAGCCGTTTCCTTAAACCCAAATTTGCGATAAAGCTTGATCGCGGCGACCTGTTTTGTGTTCGATTCTAGAATTATTTTGGACTTCCCTTCCCGTTTACCGTAGTCGATGCAGGCTGACATCAGTCTGTTGCTGATGCCCAACCGCGAAAATGAGCGGCGACCGCCATTTTGGCGAGTTCGAACTCGTCCTCCGACAAAATGATCATAGCGACTGTTCCGACTGCTTCTCCGCCGACGATCGCAAAAAAGATCTGGCCGCCGGGATCAATTATGTGCTTTACGGGTTCGTCAAGGATCTCACGGTCGTGATCCTCGATCTCGTAGGACTTCGCGATCCACTCGTAATTTAGTTCGGCGAAAGCTTTGGCAAATTCCGGCTCGAATTCTAAAATCCTGACATTTTCTGAATTATCCACGCCTAGTTGAACCAGCCTTCCATTACCGATTCTTTAAGAATAATGGTTTGATCGCGCTCCGGTCCGGTGGAGATCAGGCCGATCTCGACTCCGATCTGCGCGGAAAGAAATTCGACGTAATGCCGCGCGTTTTCAGGCAGTTTGTCGAACTCCGTCGTGCCGACGGTATCGGTCATCCAGCCGGGAATCGTTTCGTAGATCGGTTTGATCTTTAATAATTCGCTGGAGACGGCCGGGAACGTGTCGATACGTTTGCCGTCGATCTCGTAGCCGACGCAAACTTTTATCTCCTCGAGTGCATCTAGTACATCGAGTTTTGTCAGGGCGACAGAGTCGAAACCATTCAGTTCGGCGGCGTAGCGGGTCGCAACGGCGTCGAACCAGCCGCAGCGTCGCGGACGCTTGGTTACTGAGCCGTACTCATTACCACGTTGACGGATCAGATCCGCCATTGCTTGTTCGGCGTCGACCATCTCTGTCGGAAACGGCCCCTCGCCAACACGCGTCGCGTAGGTTCTGACAATGCCGAGAACACCTGTGATGTGATGAGGCGGAATTCCCGCACCGACCGAAGCTCCGCCGGCGGTTGGGTTTGACGAAGTGACGTACGGATAAGTTCCGTGGTCGACGTCGAGCAACGTCGCTTGGGCTCCCTCGAGCAGTATTTTTTTGTTTGCTTTGCGAGCCTGGGCGAGAAAGTGCGAGGTTTCGCAGACGAATGGCCGCAGACGCTCGACGAGCGGCGATATCTCGGCCAGGATCTCATCCGCCCGCAGGGGTTGTTGACCGAAAAGTACGATAATTCGATTTGCCTCTTCTAAATTTCGCTCAATGCGAAGTTTGAGCAACGCCGGATCCATCGCGTCCGCGACGCGAATTCCCCGCCTTCCCGCTTTGTCTTCATACGCCGGCCCGATGCCGCGAAGCGTCGTGCCGATCTTTTCATTGCCGAGCCGCTCTTCTGATGTGTGATCGAGAGCCCGGTGGTACGGCATAATTAAATGCGCGCGGCTCGAAACCTTGAGGCGTTCCGGCGTCACCGAGATTCCTTTTTCGCCGATCTGATCGACCTCTTCGAAAAAAGCCTTCGGATCTATGACCATGCCATTGCCGAGAACGCAGGTTTTATCTTCGTGAATGATACCGGACGGTAAGAGGCGTAGCACAAACGCCTTATCGCCGACATACACGCTATGCCCGGCATTATGCCCGCCCTGATAACGCGATACGATATCGAATCGATCCGCCAGTAGATCGACAACCTTACCCTTACCTTCATCGCCCCACTGGGCACCGATTATTACAATTATCATAAGTAGGTCAGAACCGCCTGCGTAAGCGGGCGGTCAGTTCGTTAGAAAAATGGACTAGCCGGATTTTTAGCAAAGTACGTTTATTTTTAAGCTCGGCCTGTACCGGCAACAATTCATGCGAGGCTAATGCGACAATGTCCAGTTGTATAGATCAACGTAATTCCTCGCCGCATTTTCCCACGAATTATCCACCGCCATGCCGTTTCGCTGAATTTTTAACCAGCCTTCTTTGTCGGCGTAAGCGAATCGGGCTTCGTAGATCTTTTGGAGAAATTTGTCGGCACTGAATTCGTCGAACTTAAAGCCATTTCCGGTTCTGCTGACGGCATCCCAGTTTTGGACGGTGTCATCCAGACCGCCGACCGCTCGGACGATTGGTACGGTACCGTATCTCAGAGAGTACATTTGGTTTAGCCCGCACGGCTCAAATTTTGAAGGCATCAGGAACATATCTGCTCCGGCCTCGATCAGATGAGCCAGGCTTTCATTATAACCAATATAAACGCCGACCCGCGAAGGTGCGTAATCACGCAGTGCCTGGAGAAAATTCTCGGCGTCCTTTTCGCCCGAGCCGAGAGCAATGAAATATCCGCCCGACGCTAATATTTCTCCGGCTCCCTGACGGATCAGTTCCACGCCCTTCTGCGAGGTCAGACGCGTTACGCTCGCGTAGATCGGACGGTCGAGTTCGACAGGTAAATAAAAATGCTCGAGCAACGCCCGCTTGCATTCCGCCTTTCCGGCAAGATTCCCGATCGAAAAATGATGCGGCAATTCGACATCGGTCTCCGGATTCCAAACTTCGTAGTCGACGCCGTTGGTGATCCCGATCAAACGGTTCGCCCGCTGCCTGGTCAGCCAATCCAGCCCGTATCCATTCTCGCCGGTCTGTATCTCGTGGGAATAACGTCTCGAAACAGTGGAAAGCGTGTCAGAGACCTCGAGTCCGGCCTTCATCGCCGAGGCGTAACCATTGAAACTGAACGAACTCCGTGCGAATTCACTCGTAAAGCCAAGCGAATCTAATTCACCCATGCCAAAGCCGCCCTGATACGCCATGTTGTGGATCGAAAACACGGTTCTCGTGTTACTCCAATAACCCTCATACCGCCTGCGCGAAGCTATCTCGACAGCCGCGAATCCGCAGTGCCAATCATTCAAGTGAACAATATCGGGGGCTGCACCGATCCGCTCGATCAAAGCCAAAGCGGCGTGATTGAAGAAGGCAAAGCGTTCGTAATCTTCGATGTAGCCATAGATGGAATCGCGATGAAAGATCGACGGTGCATCGATCAGAAATGTCGGCGAACCGTTCGCCTCGCTGTAGAAAGCCCGGGCATGATACGGGCGGCCACGCCACATCACCCACAGATCATCGATCGCGGTGTTCCATAGGTATTCGCCCTTCGTTTGCCAATAGCACGGAGTAATCAGGAATGAATCGACACCGATCTGCCTCAGTGCCTTCGGCAAGGCACCGGCGACGTCACCGAGACCGCCGGTCTTAGAATATGGCACTGCCTCGGCAGAAATTACGGCTACTCTCATAAAGAAAAGTGGTCAGATGCCAATGGTCAGTCGTCAGAATATCCGACGTAAACCTCTGACAACTGACCACTAACAACTGACTACTGATTACGTTTGCATCGACGCCAAAAATTCAGCATTCGTCTTAGTTTTGGATAGGCGTTCGAGAACGACCTCCATTTGCTCGACCGGCGACAGCGGGTTAAGCACACGGCGCATTACCCAGACGCGATTGAGATCTTCTTTACTGAGCAAAAGCTCTTCCTTTCGCGTGCCCGATCTTTGTAGATCGATCGCCGGGAAAAGACGTTTGTCTGAAAGCTTGCGGTCGAGATGAATTTCCGAGTTTCCTGTTCCCTTGAACTCCTCAAAGATCACGTCGTCCATCCTCGAACCGGTATCGATCAAAGCCGTGGCGATGATGGTCAAACTTCCGCCTTCCTCAATGTTACGCGCGGCACCGAAGAAACGCTTCGGACGCTGCAACGCATTCGAATCGATACCACCCGACAAGATCTTGCCCGACGGCGGAACGACAGCGTTGTGAGCCCGAGCGAGTCGGGTGATCGAGTCAAGCAGGATGACGACGTCGCGCTTGTGCTCGACTAGGCGTTTGGCCTTTTCGATCACCATATCAGCGACCTGCACGTGGCGGGTCGGCGGTTCGTCGAAGGTTGACGAAATAACCTCACCTTTGACGCTGCGCTGCATATCGGTAACTTCCTCAGGACGCTCGTCGATCAGCAGAACAATGAGCGTAACTTCGGGATGATTTTCCGTCACGGAGTTTGCGATCGTCTGCAAGAGCATCGTCTTACCGGTTCGCGGCGGAGCGACGATCAGTGCACGTTGGCCTTTGCCGATCGGCGTAACCAGATCGATGACGCGGGCCGCGATCTTATCCGCATCGCCAACAATCTCCATCGTTAGCTTCTCGTCCGGATAAAGCGGCGTCAGATTGTCGAAGAAAATCTTCTCTCGCGACTGCTCGGGTGCCTCAAAATTGATTGCCTCGACTTTGATCAGGGCGAAATAACGTTCACCTTCTTTCGGCGGCCTGATCTGGCCAGAAACTGTGTCGCCGGTTCGAAGGTCGAATTTGCGTATCTGCGACGGCGAAACGTAGATGTCGTCGGGCCCGGGCAGATAGTTGTATTCCGGAGCACGCAGAAAGCCGAAGCCGTCCGGCAGAGTCTCGAGGACGCCTTCCGAGAAAATGAGGCCGCTTTTCTCGGTCTGAGCCGCAAGCAGCTTAAAGATCAATTCCTGTTTGCGAAGCCCGGTCGCTCCCTCGACGCCCATCTCGCGGGCTATTGAGGTCAACTCACTGATCGACATCTCCTTCAGGTCAGCGAGGTTTAGCTTGCCTTCTTCTTCCTTTTGCTTGGGCTGCCCTTTGCCGTTTTTCTGATCGCCGTTGCTCGATTCGTCAGAGCTTACTGTGACGTCAGCCTCGGCCACCTCTGGCGGGTTTTCTTCAGCCTTAGTGGTTTTGCCTTTACGGGCCGATGTAGTTTTGGTTGCCATGTTTATCGTTCGGTTGGAAATGTTGTATTGTAAAGGGTTTTCCGCAACTTTCTCTATTTTCTCAGGCTTATCGACCCGCAGTACAGAGCGACCCGATCAGTAAAATTATGAGAGAAGATTGTTTGGATTGTTCGCAGTAAAAAAAAAAGAAAACAAGGCAAAGAGCCGTTCCGAGAAACCCCGAAGTTTTAGGATATTCAATAGTTACATTATTCAAAGTAATAAATCAACTGAAAACTTAATTTTTATCTATGGCCTTTAATATTTCTGACCAAACCTCTTCGCGTCCGCGGGCAGTAGTTGCCGAATAGGTAAGGATCCGACTGTCCGCCAGGGTCGTTTTGGCAGTTTTCATTGACTTACTAAGTTCATTATTCGTCAACTTATCGGCTTTGGTTGCGACGACAATGAATGGTTTTTCATTATGTTTCAACCAATCGTTAAGCTGAATGTCGAGTGAGGTCGGCGGGTGCCGAGAGTCGACTAACTGCACACACAATGCGAGTTCGTTGCGTTGCGAAAGATATTCCTCAGCCATCACGCCCCAATCAGAACGCATCGATTTTGAGACTTTAGCGTAGCCGTAACCGGGGAGATCGGCGAAATAGAACTTCTCGTTGATAAGAAAAAAGTTAACGCTCTGAGTACGCCCGGGCGTATTCGACGTGCGGGCCAGGCCTTTTCGCAAAAGCAACGAGTTGATCAGCGAAGACTTCCCGACGTTCGAACGACCGAGGAAGGCGATCTCCTGTCGGCCGTCGGTCGTCCAGTGGCTCTTTTCGAACGCACTTTTAATAAATTCGGCCGAGGTGATCTTCATTTCGGTTAACGCGAATAAGCACTTTCGGCCATCTTCTCCCGTGCCTCGATCATTCGTTTGATCATCTCACGCCGTCCCGCCATCGCTTCTTTAGCATTCGGAATACTCATTGCGAGTTCTTCAAGATTTTTCGCGTACGCCGGATTTCCCATCGCCGCCCGGATATCTTCTATAAACGGTTCGATCTTTGAGAAGACA
>JAYSZT010000277.1:0-3184 GCA_043737915.1 Acidobacteriota bacterium | reverse complement strand
GGCAGCGGTAGTACGTAAATCGAGTATAGCTTTCCACAGACTGTATTTTCCCTGCCGAAAGGTCTAAGTTATTAAGTTTGCTATTGTGATCAGAATGGATTCAACCGAAACAAATCAAACGAAAGCCGCGGCGGCACCCGAACTCTCGCTATTTCTGCCGGTGCTGGACGAAGAATCGAATCTGCGCCCAATGCACGAAAAAATTCGCCTCGCGCTGGACGCTCTCGGCAAAACCGCCGAGGTCATCTATGTCGATGACGGCTCCACGGATAAAAGCCTTGAAGTACTAAGGGAGATCGCGGCTGGCGACGGCCGTGTTCGCGTCATTTCCCTTCGCCGCAATTACGGCCAGACCGCCGCCATGTCGGCCGGCATCGACGCCGCTAAAGGAGCAATTCTGATTCCGATGGACGCCGATCTCCAAAACGATCCCGCCGATATCGCCCGGCTTCTCATAAAACTGGACGAAGGCTACGACGTAGTTTCCGGCTGGCGAAAGAATCGTCAGGATAAGCTGATTTCGCGCAAGATTCCCTCGCAAATCGCGAACCGCGTTATCTCATGGATCGGCGGCGTGCCGCTGCACGATTACGGTTGTTCCTTAAAAGCGTATCGCCGCGATGTTATTCAGGATGTAAAGCTTTACGGCGAAATGCACCGCTTTATCCCAATATACGCCAGTTGGGCCGGTGCCCGCGTGACCGAGATCCCGGTCGATCATCACGCCCGCACAATGGGCAAATCAAAGTACGGCATCTCGCGCACGATAAAGGTTATTTTCGATCTGATGACGATCAAATTTATGGCGTCGTACCAGACAAAACCGATCTACGTCTTCGGCACATTCGGCGTGATTGCCTTTTTACTGTCGATGATCGCCGGCATCTGGGCAATCGTCCTGAAATTTTACGGTACGTCGTTCATCTTAACGCCGCTGCCCGTAATTACGGTCGTAATGCTCGCCATATCCGTCCAGTTTTTCCTCATGGGCCTGCTTGCCGAACTCCAGGTGCGCACCTACCACGAGTCACAGGACAAGGCGATCTACGCGGTGCGGGAGAGAATAGGGTTTGATGACTAAAATTGGAATATCGCTTGGAAACGCCGGAACGCGGGCACCTTGCCCGCGTGGACGAGAAGCAGCCAAGAGAAGAGCGGGCTGGGAGCCCGCGTTCCGGCGTTCACTAAGTTTATGTGCGGAATAGCGGGTTGGGTAAACCTGAAAACAACTAATTCATCGAAGGATCACAACGAAGCAATCCTACATTCGATGTGCGAACGGATTGTCCATCGCGGGCCCGATTCCGAAGGATTGTGGATGGATGATCAGGTCGCGCTCGGGATGCGGCGGCTGTCGATCATCGACCTGAAGACTGGTGACCAGCCTGTCTTTAGCGAGGACCGAGAAATCATCGTGATGATGAACGGCGAGCTTTATAATTACCGCGAAGTTCGTGCATCGCTTGAAAAACGCGGGCATAAGTTCGAGACGCAAACCGACACCGAGATCCTACCGCATCTTTACCAGGAATACGGCGACGATCTTGTCGATCATCTCAACGGCATGTACGCCTTTGCCCTTTGGGATACACGAAAGAAAAAGCTGCTCATCGCCCGCGACCGCTTTGGCGAAAAGCCTCTGTATTACGGCGTCTTCGAAGGCAAATTATTGTACGCATCGGAACCAAAAGCCTTGCTCGCTCACCCTGCCGTCAAAGCCGAACTCAACCTCGACGCCCTCCGCCATTACCTCTCATTCGACTACGTCCCGGCGCCAATGTCGATCTACAAAGGCATTTATAAACTCCCTGCGGCACATTTACTCACCGTCGAGAACGGCGAAGTAAAAACGCGGCGTTACTGGAACCTTTCATGGTCAAAACCGGGAGCGGCAGCGACCGGGTTCCACAACGGCAACGGACAGCGTCGGGAAAACACACTTCCTACCGGTCGTGTTTCAGCCTCTTTCGCTGAGTCCGCAAATGAACTCAGAGACCTGCTTTCCGACGCCGTCCGTATGCGTCTCGTCGCCGATGTACCGCTCGGCATTATGCTTTCCGGCGGAATCGATTCGTCAACCGTCGCGGCCTTTGCCGTTCAGCATGCGGCTGAAAAGGTGAAAACCTTTTCGATCGGCTTTGAAGAAGATTCTTTTGACGAGTCGAAGTATGCCCGGCAGGTCGCAAAGCATCTGGACACAGAGCATTACGAGGAAAAACTTAGCGCCGAAAAAGCCGGCGATCTTATATCAGAGATCGGAACGTGGCTCGACGAACCGCTCTCGGATGGATCGCTGATCCCGACCTATCTGCTTGCCAGATTTGTCCGCAAGCACGTAACCGTCGCTCTCGGCGGCGATGGCGGCGATGAGCTTTTCGCCGGTTACCCGATGTATTACGCCCACAAAGTAGCGGCGAAATACTCGTCGATTCCGGAATTTGTTCGTACCGGCCTGATCGAGCCTATCGTAAACCGCCTGCCGGTTTCGACAAACAACATGTCGTTCGACTACAAAGCCAAGCGTTTTGTCCGTTCGTCAACATCCGACATCGTCGAACGCCACCATTCCTGGTTCGGATCATTTGCCGCTGGCCAGCATACGAATTTGCTCACTCGCGACGTTCTTGATCACACAAACAACGACATCTACGCCGGTGCGAATGAGCTTCTGAAATTGACCGACGCCGTTGATCCAATCGAACGGATGCAGTTTCTCGACATTAATTTCTACATGGCCGAGGACATCCTGACCAAGGTCGACCGTGCCGCGATGGCCGTCTCGCTCGAAACCCGTGCGCCGTTCCTCGATCCCCGCATTGGTCAATTTGCCGCCTCGATCCCTCTTGAATACAAGCTTAAAGGCAATAAGGGAAAATACATTCTTAAAAAGGCGGTTGAAGATCTTCTTCCAAGGTCGATCATACACCGACCCAAAAAAGGCTTCGGCATCCCGATCGCAGAGTGGCTAAAGGGCCGGTTGAACCCACTTCTCCATGACATGCTCGCACCGCAACGATTAAACGAACAGGGTTTGTTCAATGCCGATTATGTACAAAAACTTATAAAAGAACACGAGACCGGAATCGCCTCGCACCACAAAGAGCTCTGGACATTGCTTGTATTTCAACTTTGGTGGGATAATTTCGCTATATGAAAACACTCTATCCTGAGATCGAACCGTTCG
>JAYSZT010000276.1:0-7442 GCA_043737915.1 Acidobacteriota bacterium | reverse complement strand
AAAACGCTATGCCGCAAACGGCAAATTGCCTAGAGCACGAAAGATGAGTAGAGATTAATAAATTATGGTAGCGCAAAAGAAAACTAAGTCTTCGAAATTTTTAACGGTTCCGACACGTCCGGTGCCGATCGACAGAGACCGCTCGGTCGCGGGTCTTCTGGAAAAAATGGAGGGAGCAGGTTTTGGAGCAAAACAACTCGCGGAAGCACATCGCATCTGGCTCGATATGCTCGACGACAATTCAACGATATATTTGTGCGGTTCGGGTAATCTTATTCCCTCGGGAATGCGACGCTTGTTGGCATATGTGATCAAAAACCGCTTTGTTGACGTCATCGTTGTCAGTGGAACCGTTTTGTACCACGACATTCACGAGATCCTCGGCCGTAATCATTATCAGGCTCATCCAAGTATGAGTGACGAGGAACTCGAGGCTT
The DNA here is from genome assembly GCA_043737915.1 of Acidobacteriota bacterium. Lineage (GTDB taxonomy): Bacteria > Acidobacteriota > Blastocatellia > Pyrinomonadales > Pyrinomonadaceae > OLB17. The sequence continues at coordinate 7,005 of JAYSZT010000276.1, read as the reverse complement.
CTGATGTCATGCGTATCGGCGACGTACTCGCCAACCACGAGGAATATCAGGAGGCCGACGAATGGATCGGCAGTGTGATCAACCAACTCGATCTGACCCGTTCCTATTCTATTCGCGAATTCCTACACTTAATGGGTCGTGAACTATCAGAGATCGCTCACGAAGATGGAATTTTGACATCAGCTTACAAAGCACGCATTCCCGTGTACTGCCCGGACCTGCCGGGTTCGGAGATCGCCGTCGGCATTGCACGTGCGAAATTTGAGAAAAAAATCAATATTTCATTCGATGTGACGCAGGATACGATGGAACTGCTCAACATTGCTCAGAAAACGCGAAATTCCGGAATTATTTCTCTCGGCAGCATGAACAGCCATAAGATGGTGAATGTTGGCGAGATCGCCTCGTACATCACCCGCACTAACGTACGCGGTCACAAATATGCGATCTCGATCGCGACCGATTCTTCGCCGCTCGAGATCCGAACGCCATCCTACGGTGGTAACCACACTTCTATATTTGGAAAACTACTACGGGGAGCAACGACCGCTTACGTTCCAAGCGACCCATCTATTGCACTTCCAATGATAATCACGGCATTGTCACAGACGGCCGCGAAATTTATGAAGGGAAGGAAACGGCCAAATTTCAGTTTTGCCGGGCGCGAACTTATCGTCGACGTTCCATAGAAACGAGCTTGAAATTCGATTTACAATGGACAATGAAAGCTTCATTGTCCATTGCTCGTTTCAGTTAACCAGTAAAGATTTGGATCACAGGAAATTGTGAAAAATTTATCGAACCCAACTCTTAGATTCAACGTAGAATAATTACTGCGTCATAAATTCGCCACAGTGAAAATTTGGAGGCTCAGTTAGATCAAGGTTTTTGGAGAGTTTGTAATGTTCAAAAGAAAATTTCTACTCGTTTCTTTTATTGCGATATCGGCTTTTGCTTCGTCTTGTAAAACGGGGCTTTTAAGCGGTGAGGTTCCAGTCGCGGCCCAACCTGCCGCACCCGTCGCCCCGGTCGTGGTCGACGGTATGCGAACTTCTTATGCTGATGTAGTCGAACGAACTTCCAACGCCGTCGTTCGTATCGAAGCGGAACACAAAGAAAAGGCTCCACCCCAGCAGGAACAGGTGACACCGTTTGGCGGTGACGATTTCTTCAAACAATTTCCTCAAATGCCGCAGGCACGTCCTAATCAGCGTCCACAGGTTGAACGTGGTCTCGGATCTGGCGTCATCGCGAGTGCTGACGGCACGATCCTTACCAACTTTCACGTCGTTGACGGTGCTGAAAAGATTACCGTTTTAATGAGTGATAACAAGTCCTACGACGCAAAGATCGTTGGCTCCGATCAGCCTAGTGACCTCGCCGTTCTAAAGATCGAGGTCCAGGGACTTCCCTTCCTAACGCTCGGAAATTCCGACAGTGTCCGTGTCGGTGACATTGTTCTCGCTATCGGCAACCCGCTCGGAATCGGTCAGACAGTTACAGCTGGTATCATCTCGGCTAAGGGTCGCAGAACCGGTCTCAGCGACGGCAGCTACGAAGATTTTCTGCAAACTGATGCTCCGATCAATCGCGGCAACTCGGGCGGTGCTCTAGTAAATCTGAACAGCGAATTGATAGGCATTAATTCACAGATACTCTCCCCCGGCGGAGCAAGCGGCGGAAATATCGGTATCGGCTTTTCGATCCCATCGAATATGGCGAAAAGCGTGATGGAACAACTGCTAAAAGACGGCAGAGTTCGACGCGGAATGCTCGGTATTGGAATCCAGAACATTACTGACGATATTGCGAAGGCTCTCGAATTAAAAGACAAGACTGGAATCCTTGTCAGCAGCGTTAAAGCCGGAAGTTCCGCTGATACGGCCGGGCTAAAGCGAAATGATATTGTCATCGCTATCAACGGTGAAAAGATCGAGGACAGCAATGTTCTTCGAAACAAGGTCGCCGGAACTGCTCCCGGGACATCGATCAAAATTACCGCGATTCGCGACGGTAAAGAACAGGAGTTCACTGCAACTCTAGACGAGTTTGACAACAAATCGGCAAAGCCCGAAGATCCGAAAGGCACTGGCGAGAATGAGCCCGGCGGGAAAGATCAGAGCGGAAAGCTCGGCCTGAGTCTTCAACCCGTGACACCGCAGATCGCAAAACAGCTCCGTCTTGAATCGGATTCGGAAGGTTTGGTCGTAACGGAACTCGATCCAAGCGGAGTTGCCGCCGAAGCCGGCATTGCCCGCGGAGACGTTTTGCTTGAGATAAATCGCAAGCCCGTCAACGCGGTCGCTGACGTAAAGACTGTACTAGATGCAGCCGGAACGAAACCCTTGCTTCTACTCATCTCGCGGCGGGGCCAGACGATATACTTGACCGTCAAACCTGAATAGAGATCAGAATTAAACGCGCAAAAGGCCGGCCGGCTCTATCGAAGCCGGCCTTTTGTTTTGAAGCTGTAACTGTGTTAGAAATATCGGATATGTGGAGCAAACTTTATCTCGTCCTTATAGGCCTTTCCGGTGCCGCAATGGCATTCTTCACATTTTATTCATTTAGTTGGCTTCAGAGCATCGGCCAACCTCAAGCCGCAGTCGACGGCTACACCTTTCACTCCTATATTAGCGTCCTTATCCTATGGCTCAGTGCCCTGAGCCTCCTTCTTTTGGCAAATGCAGTTCTCTGGACCACGGGAAAAGCGTGGGCAATGTGGCTTACTTTTCTTTATGCCGCCTTGTTTTTTGGTATCCAATATTTCTGGCTGGGTGAGGAATTCTTTAGGTTCAAGAAGACAAATGGATTTTTCGACGGAAGCTTTTCCCTCGGCCCGGTTTTAGGAGTGATACTGATCGTTGTTTCGGGCATCGTCGTTTTCGCAAACCAATTTGCATCGGTTCGCCTGCATCGCAGAATGTATCCACGAGTCATTCCTGTCTCAACCGAACCGGAACTTGATCCCAAACCGGTCGCGGAATAGCCACGGTTCGAGATCTTTCGCCTTATCTGGTCGTTTAACGCGTTGGACAAAGCTCCCTCCCAATTGCGAAAAGAGCCGTAGTTTATTCAAACCAGGAAAATCTCTGGCGAAGCTGACCGATGGTTCATATTCAATAAAACCTTCGGTCAACTCCCGATTGAGGTCACCGGTGGGCAAACCAACTTCAAACTGCACGGAACTGTGGAAATTCAAATTTTTTATGTTCAAAAAACTGTATTTCGTGCGAACGCTCGAATCGCCGATGCCTTCTGCCGTTTCCGATGAATCAATTTCCGCCCTTCGCACAAGGGGCGTAAACTCTGCCTCAACCTGCCAGCGATTCGTTATGCCATACTCGAAGCGAACTGGTAGATGAACCGTCCGTTCCCCGAACCTTGATCTCGACATGATCGACCGCGAGCGAATGACGCTCGACGTTTCCGGTCACTACCATCGCCCGGATGTATTCGATTTCAGCATCAATCGAAATTTGCGATCCGACAAAAAGTAAGTGCGGCAGTCGCACCTCCGGCTCGATCGCCGCCGAAAGCTCCTGTATCATTGAATTTGAAGAGTTCACATGAACCTCATGAAACGAGACACTAAAATATTCATCGCGAGCCTGTTTTTGACCGCTCTGGCGGCCTGCACGCCGAGTCAGGGCAACGAGCTGAGAACTCTCGCTCAGTCTGATCCGGTGACTGCAGAGACAACAGCGAAAGACCAATCGCTAAAAGAAGAACCTACCGCGACAATTACGGTTGGGCAGGCACAAAGAGTATCTTTCGAATCGGCCGATGCGACCAAGATCGTAGGATCCTTTTATCAGTCTTCAACGGCGAAGTCTCCCACCGTTTTGCTTTTGCATCAGTGGGGATCCAATCGGCAGTCTTACGACGGATTTGCCAAGTATTTGCAGAGGAAAGGTTTTAACGCTTTGGCGATCGACGGTCGCGGATTCGGCGAATCAACTAAGCAAGCCGACCGGACGATCCCGCCATCACGCTCTGCCGACGCCGTCGCGGGAATGCTTTCGGACGTGAAGGCGGCGTTGATTTTTCTAAAGACGCAGCCAAATGTGGACTCAAGTCGCATCGGGATCGTCGGCGCGAGTTACGGTAGCAGCCTGGCGATTATCTACGCCGGAGACGACCTGCAAGTGAAAACCCTCGTGCTACTTTCGCCGGGGCTGAATTACTTCGGAAATCTTCCGACCGAACCTGCGGCTAAGAAATATGGCTCGCGACCGCTACTGCTCGTCGCGGCCGCTGACGATAAAGAGTCAGCCAAGGCCTCTAGCCAACTCGACCGATTGGCAAGCGGAGAAAAGCATTACCTTAAGATCTACCCACTCAGCGGGCATGGAACAGGGATTTTTGCGGCCGGCGTCGGCTTGGAAAAGGAAATAGAGCAATTTCTTACGAGCACACTTTGATCGAAACCATCGAGATCGGATTTCGCCGACCAAAATTTAGTTCCAATCCTCAAATCAGGCCGCAACTTTCGTAATACCTAAAGGCGGCAAAGTCGATCCACTCTGGCTTACTTGCCGTGAACAATTACGACGAATGATGTGAGGATTTTCGCGGATACTCTTCGATCATCTCTTAACCCACTAAAGAAAAATACCGACAATTCGATATCCATGCCGATATTAGAGGGCAAATCCCCATAAATCTCGGAATACCTTGGTATTTTCGGCGTCAAATACTGAAATTGCCGGTGGAACAAAGATTGCCTCATCGTTTATCGGCACCTTTGAACGATGCTGAGTAACAAACGGGGAGCCGAATATGACACTTGAAGTTAAAAGATTGGATTGGGAGTCGTTTTGCCTCGAAATGAGTAATGACCTGAAAGACTGGGAAACAACTATTCACGTTCTAAGCAGCAGTATGGGTGCCCAACTTTTGTCAGAACGTTTACCTTTTCACGGTCTCATTCTCGAAGAAATCGACGGTCGCGAAGCCATTCGAATCTTGGTCGGTTCCCTGTCCGGCGGCGAACAGACGCACAACATATCAATGCCGACGAAGATCGCTTTCGCCGAGCGCGGCCGTGGCCCGGCGGGAACGCTTGATATCGAGGATGCTGGCGGCACCACCACATTGATAACTTTCATTCAACCCAGACGCGAATTATTCAAACAACCAACCGCAGAAATACAAGCGGAACATATGGAGAAATAAAATGAAGATATTGATCGCAACTGACGGGTCTGATTTCAGCAAGGCAGCGGTCGAGGAGTGCTGCAGGATCGCGATAAACCGCGAGTCAGAAGTATTGATCGTATCGTCCTACGAGGACGCATATCCGATGGCTGCCGAGCCATTTGCAGTCTCAACCGAATACTACGCGAAACTCGATGCCGACCTACGCGAACTCGCAGGAACTTTTGTTAACCAAGCCCGCAAAATGATCGAAACAAGATTTCCCGGCTTGGTTATATCAACTGAAGTGTTGCCCGGTTCGGCGGTTCAGCAGATAATTGGGCGTGCCGAGGAATGGAATGCCGATCTGATCGTACTCGGTTCCCACGGCCGCGGATTCTGGGGCCGGCTACTCGGCTCGGTCTCCAATGGCGTTATCCATCACGCACCGTGCTCAGTCCTCGTGGTCAGGAAACCCGCAAAAAAGGGCGAAAAAACTTGAAGATAGTGCGTGGAAGTTGGATCGACTTCGTGAATCTCCATTGATTGATGAACGTGAGAATTTCAAAAGTCATTTTCAGGGCGATCATTATCTGGTTGGCCTTAATGGCTGCCGAATCAGTGAGCGGGACTCTGAGGGAATTACTTCTCAAACCTCTCGTCGACGACCTAATCTCTCGGAGGATTTCCTTTTTTATTGCTCTCACCATCATTTCCTCGATCACGACCCTTTGGATATGTTGGATCGGAGCTTCGGGGTTCAGAGAGTTGTTAGCGGTTGGATTGCTGTGGGCCGCTTTGACATTTGGATTTGAAGCGTTTGTCTTACGCCCACTGCTCGATATCTCGCGGGATCGTTTTTCTGATGACTTTGACCCAAGAAAGGGCGGTTTGATGTCCGTCGGATTAGTCTTTCTCACGCTAGTACCTTTCCTTGCCTCTAAAATCCGAAAGTCCATTCGTTCTGGATAATTCTGAAATATCGGTGGGAATCAAGTCTCCGCGCGATGCTTACGGTATCGCCACAAAATAAAGCAATATTTCCCGCATAGTGCAAAAAAATATCTGGGGCCGATCAAGACCGAATCTTGAAGAGAATCGAAGCGAGGGTTGTTAAAAGCTTCTCGGCCGTAAACGGTTTTGCGAGAGTCGCGTTTACATTTAGGGTGGCGAGTTCCGCCGTTTGGCCTTCGCTTATGAGCCCACTCATTGCGATGATCCGGATCTCCGGACTCATTTTCTTCAATGCTCTGATCAGGGAAGCCCCGTCCATGTACGGCATCGCCATATCGGTTAGAACAACCGAAATATCATTATGCCTCTGGGAATAAACCACGAGTGCGTCGGTGCCGTCGACCGACGTGACCGCACGGTATCCGAATCTGACCAGCGTCGCCTCAGCCACGTCACGAATATTCTGCTCGTCGTCAACGATAAGAATCAATTCTCCATTTCCTCTTGGCAGAGAATTTGGGGTCTCATCGGGAGGGCGGTCGGTCTCTGTATCAGCAGACGGAAAATAGATCGAGAAGCGCGTGCCTTTTGATGGTTCGCTGTACACGTTTATAAAACCATCGTGGCTCTTAACTATGGTCAGTGTGGTGGCAAGGCCTAAACCTGTCCCCTTGCCGATCTCTTTTGTAGTAAAAAAGGGATCAAAAATGCGTTTCAACACGTCAAGCGTCATTCCGCTCCCAGTGTCGGCGATAGTCAACATCACGTAGTTTCCCGGTTCGGCGTCAATATTCATCCGGGCGTAATTCTCGTCGATGTAAATGTTTTCCGCCTTGATGTTCAATGTTCCGCCGAGCGGCATCGCGTCCCGGGCGTTAATGCATACATTCATCATGACCTGGTGAACCTGCG
>JAYSZT010000275.1:0-3199 GCA_043737915.1 Acidobacteriota bacterium | reverse complement strand
CTGCCGTCTTCCAGATCTCTTCGTCGACCTTGCCGTCGATCGTGATCGCGGTGGCGATCTTCGGGATCGTTACGGGCCGTGATTTCTCAGGCGGTATCTCGATCTTCGACGTTTTTGTGTTCGTTTTTTCCCTCGTGACCGCGGTTTCCGTGTTCGCATCGTTCGGAACAACATCTTGTGACCGAACAAACGACGCGCACAGAAATAGAGCGATAAGTACGCTGACTTTCTTCATGATTACTCCTGCAAACTACTTAGGTATGTATTTTTTGTATAAAAGGACCCGTGAAAGAATGCTATGACTAGAACGCCTATCCGGTCACTAAGTTTCAATTAATTTCCGGATATGCGACCAGTATTCGATGTGAGGTTTAGAATCCTGCTGTTAGGGAAGATTGTCCTCGAACGAGTATCTCCCCGGCAGTAACTATCTTAAATTTGTTTCCGCCCTTGCCGATACGGTAGCTGATCGTACCGTCGCGGACCTCAGGGTTGCTGTTTTTGCGTTCAGACTGGATACCGTCGAAGCGGATCTCGCTTTCCTGCGTTTCGATATCTGCGTCAGTGTTTGAAGCCAAAGTGAGAGTTACCGGGCCATCTGCTGCATTAGCTGAAAGGCTTTTGAAATCTCCCTCCAGACTTAGTGCTCCGTCCGCCGTGCGGGCATCAAGATCGCCGCGAAAACCTATGACACGGATGCGTCCGTCGGCGGTTGTCACCCGCAGGCTACCCTCGACATCTCGAACATTTACCGCTTCGTTGCCGCCTGTCAGATCAACATCGCCGCTGACGCCTTCGATACGAATTTCTCCGTTCGTCGTAATTTTCAGGTTGGATCGACGCGGAACGTAGATCTCGATTCGTGCCCGATTGTTATCGTCGAAGAAATTTCCCTCATTTACCATCGAACCTTTACTGATCACCTTGAGCTCAACGCTCGACTCGCCAGTCTTTTCCTTAACATCGATCGGAGCCTGATTGCGGCTGTTCGAAATCTGCGTCACCGAGTATTTGACCTCGGGTCTATCCCACCCGACGATCTTTATCGCACAGCCATTCGCCTCGACCGATACTTTCGGAACGCCTTTGACCGGAAATGCATTCGACTTTTTTTCGATACGCGGGACGGGCATAACAAAATTAGCATCTGCCATTGTTGCGAGAACATTTTTCTGGATCGCAAGCGAATCCTCGATGCTCCGCTGTATGTCTTTTGAATTAACGACCTCAGCGGCAACCTTTGTGGCGTCAGCCGTCATCCGTTCGATCTCGGGCTTAATACGCTCTATTTCGAGACGAGCCATTTCGTTAGCCTTTGCCGAGAACTTCGCGCCGTCTTTCGCCGCCTTCGCAATGTCTCGATCCATTCTGGCGGATCGGGTCGACGACGATTCGCCATCTGAATCACTTTCCCATTTCTCGTCGTCCTTTTCCTTTTGCGGCAGCAGATCGATCACCGGATTTTGGTTTTTTCCGTCACCTTTTTTACCGATCGACAGTCCGCCGTTGACGCTGTCTAGTTTTATCTGCACTTCGCCACTGCCGACCTTGCCATAAAGGTCACGGCCGACATATTTACCTTTGCGGACCGGCAGTCCAAAGTCATTAGTGATGCTGCCGTTCAACGAATCCGCCCGAAGCGTTGCGTTGGCATCCGACGGAAGTAAAAGATTCACCCGCCCATTCACCGTGCTCAAAGTGATCTTGCTGCCTCCATCGAGCCGGTCAAAATCCGCGACAACCTCACCGTTTACTGTCGAAAGGTCCGCAGTTCCCCGCAGGTTCGTTGCCTTTACGGTTCCATTCACGGCGGAGATCTTGGTGATATTGGTAAAATTGGAGACCTCGACCGAACCGTTAACGGTCTCGATCTCGTTTAGGATGGCTCCTTTTGGCACCATCAGGCGAAACTCAACGATCAATTTGGCACCATTCTTCCATTGATCCCGCGAATTGTTGTAGTCCGTCTCGACGTTAAAATTGTTCGCATTCGACTCGACCCTGATATCAACATCAGCCAGACGTTCTCTAGTATCTGCTATCTTCGTGTATTCGAATTTAACCTCGTTTCGATCCCACGCTTCGACTCGGATAGAACCATTCACGTTCGAAACGCTGACGCGTCCGTTCTCGCTCAAAGGATAGGTCTGCTCGACCTTCTCCGTCTCATCGCCAACCCGAGCGATCACCTGAGGCACCTCTTTGAGTCCGGCCGCAGGAATGTCCAACGACTTGCCCGGGTTCGAAGAAAAGATCAATCCTGAAAAAACTAACGTAAATAACCAGCTCATATAATTGCGTCTCCCAAATTTTTAGGAATAATTCCCGTATCTAAAAACAAAACACCACACATTTAAGATTTATGACACCTTTTTCAAAAAACTTTGCATCGCTCTGCTTCGCGTTAAAAAACCGAAACACCTGGGTGTAAAATGGCATCGAACATTCTTTATGATGCTGCCCGGAGTCGACGGGCAGAATTTACATTGATTGGTCTATTTGTTATTTTTATGCATTGAGATGCATTGATAAGCCTTATCAAGGCGGAGTTAATGATGAACTTAAAGCGAACGCAATTGCACAACCTCCAGAAGCCAAGCGATTTGTCCGATCGGGCGAAGACCGGCGTTTCTCTGCATTGCCATACGGAACACTCGAAGGAGATGCTCGATTTTGTTCCTCATTATGCCAAGAAGATTCCGATAGTTTCGCAGTTCTGGGCACGCGAGAGGGAAAAGTATTTAAAACGCGAAGGCCGATACCCTGATTTTTCCACTGCCTTTTGGTCACCGCCGATGACCGGACAAATGGTCTATGACATTGAGAAAGCTCAGATCAACGGTTCCGGTTTAGATGCATTTGTCTCCGTCACTGATCACGACAACATCTCGGCTAATTTGGATGTCATTGATCAGGACAGTAAAAAGAATATTCCGATCTCGCTCGAATGGACGGTTCCGTACGACTTTGGATTTTTTCACGTCGGTGTCCACAATCTGCCGAAGGATCGGGCCGATGAGATCGCTCAAACGCTGATCGGTTACACATTCACCCCGGAAGATCACAGCCCGGAAAACTTGAATGCTATGTTCGCGATGCTTGAGGCTTTGCCCGACGTGCTCGTGATCCTCAACCACCCGATCTGGGACATCGAAATGGTCGGCAAGGAAATGCACGAGCAGTTACTGAAGGCTTTTAT
>JAYSZT010000274.1:0-7497 GCA_043737915.1 Acidobacteriota bacterium | reverse complement strand
ATTCACGCATCAAATGACCCGTGAAATGGGAAAAGTTCTCAAAGAAGCCGGCGGTGACGTACAGGAAGCGATCGATTGCACCTACTACACGGCGGGCGAAGGCCGGCGTTTGCACGGATTTACAACACCGGCCGAAATGCCGAATAAATTTGCGATGTGCGTTCGCCAGCCGGTAGGTTTGTGCGGGTTGATCACGCCTTTCAATTTCCCGATGGCTATACCTTCGTGGAAGCTGATCCCGGCACTGGTTTGCGGAAATACGGTCGTCATCAAGTCCGGCGAAGACGTGCCGCTTTCGACGATAAATCTGGTCAAATCTTGCGAAGAAGCCGGCATTCCCGCGGGCGTGGTCAACGTTGTCAACGGATTCGGCGAGCCCGGAGCGGCTCTCGTAAATCATAAAGATATTCGGCTTATTTCTTTCACCGGGTCAACATCGACGGGGAAACTTATCGCTGAGGCTTGTGCCCGCGAGAATAAGATCGTTTCACTCGAAATGGGCGGCAAGAACGCCATCATCGTGATGGATGACGCTGATGTCGACAACGCGGTCGAAGGCTCGCTGTGGGGAGCATTTGGTACGAGCGGTCAGCGATGCACGGCTTCGTCGCGACTGATCGTTCATAAAAAGATCTACAAAAAATTCTGCGAAAAGCTAGTTGAAAAGGTAAAACAACTCCGAGTGGGCAACGGCCTCGAAGCGAAGACCGAAGTTGGCCCGGTCATCAACCAACAGGCCATGGATAAGATCCTGAACTACATCGAGATCGGTAAAACTCAGGACAAGGCAACTTTGGCGTGCGGCGGAAATCGTCTGACGAAAGGTGCATTCAAGAATGGCTACTTCATTGAGCCGACGGTTTTCACCGATGTAAAAGCGGGAATGCGGATCGAGCAGGAAGAGATATTTGGTCCGGTAACCAGCGTCGTGCCGTTCTCAACGTTGGATGAGGCGATCGATATCGTCAACGGAGTTCAATATGGTCTCTCGTCGGCGATCTACACGCAGGATGTCAACCATGCTTTCTACGCAATGCAGGAGCTCTACACGGGCATTTGCTACGTAAACTCAGCCACGATCGGGGCGGAAGTTCACCTGCCATTCGGCGGAACAAAAGGCACCGGCAACGGCCACCGCGAAGCCGGGACCCAAGTGCTCGATATCTTCACTGAGTGGAAATCACTTTACGTCGATTATTCCGGCAAACTGCAGAAGGCTCAGATCGATGCGGTGGAGATCTAACCACCGCTCATCGGAAATTATCGAAAGGTGGCGACGTCGATGCGGAATTGTACGATCTTGATCGTGCGATTTGAAGAGTCAAGGACACCGATAAATATCTTTCCGGTCGGGTCTTCGAACATAAAACGAACCGCTCGACCCTGAGCTTGGCCTCCTGAATTGCCGAGTAGCTTTTCGAGTTTCGCGGACACATCGAACCAAGTTTCGCCGTTGTCTTTTGAGTATGCTATTAAACTTCCACCGACGACGATAACATTCGGCGATCGGGAGGGGGAAAGGAAGCTGGAAATTCCTGGAATTACTGGGCCAAATAAATCATACCTAATTACAGGGTAAAAACTTTTCCCGTAATCCGAACTTTTGAGCAGTCCACCGACGGTAGTGGCGTAAACGTCGGGTGTCCCCGGTTTTGGCTTTATAATGCCGATTCCGTTGGGGTTTAGGTTAGGCGTTAGCGAGTCCGTGGGGCGCCGATACCAACCAGTTAAATTCGGACGTAGAAGTCCTGATTTAATATAGCCGGTTTCAAGACAAGTGCCGCCTATTAACATTCGATTTTCGACCAGCCCGAACGACTGGTCCCCACAACCGATATATTTTTGAATCGTGCCAATAAGCGGAATCCACGTCATTCCATTGTCATTTGAAACCTGCAAATTGTTGCCTTGGCCGGCATTCAGGAAAATGAGATTATCCTTAAAGAGTGCGTGGAATGATGTCAGATATGAACATGACGTACCGAGGCAGTCGACAAGGCCGTTGTCCATCGGGACAAATGAGGCTCCGTGATCGTCGGACCTTAAAAATCCATGGTCGGTCGGAACGCCCTCGGCTGAAACAGTGTCCTTCAATAGGTAAAGCGAATTATTGTGGACGTAGATATTAAATATGTTCTTGTTCTGAAAGCCAATTGGGATGAATGTGCTACTCGCACTAAGCGGAAGAGCGGCCCTGAACAATCCATCAGGTGTCGCAAGATAGGCGTACAGATCATCGAACGCAAATGCCGTCGGTAACGTTGAGCTTGCAGAGGTATAACTGACGCTCACCAATTCGCGAAACAAGCCCGTCTTTGCTTTGGCGGGAATAGTTGGAATATTAGGCTCCGTCTGCGGTTGTGAATAAATAAACGCTGAAAAAATAACTAAAAAGATCAGATGAACGGAACATATCCGTAAAAGCTCGGACACCAATTTCGAGGTTCTTTTTATCATTGGGGTTTTTGTTCGATCGTTAACCGACGGTTAAAAAATATTTCAGCGAAAGTATAGAACAAAAAGTGGAATTTGTAGAGAAGAAAATTTTTTCTACAGAATCGGCAGATTTTTTTGCCGATGGTCCTCAGACGCCCCAAAATAAAACTCGGCTCTTGGAGCAGTCAGATGAATATTAGTAAAGCACTAGAAATTCTAAAACATCGCTTCGGCTACGATTCGTTTCGGATGAATCAGGAATCGGCGATCGGTGCGGTTTTAGCGGGTAGGGACTGCGTTGTTCTGATGCCGACGGGCGGTGGCAAATCGCTTTGCTATCAGATACCGGCGATGATGCTCGACGGCCTGACGGTCGTGATCTCGCCCTTGATAGCTCTGATGAAAGATCAGGTAGACGCTCTCAGAAACAACGGAGTCGAAGCTGCGTTCTTGAACTCAACGCAAACCGCGGCTCAACAGGTTGAGATTTTTCGGGATGTGCGAAGCGGTAAATTAAAGCTGCTCTATGTCGCACCTGAGCGGCTTTTGCAGAGCGGTGATCAGTTTCTGGATTTTCTTCGCGGCATAAATATCTCGCTTTTTGCGATCGACGAGGCACATTGCATCTCGAGTTGGGGGCACGACTTTCGGCCGGAGTATCTAAGGCTCGCAACGCTGAAGCAGGAGTTTCCGCAGATACCGCTCATCGCGCTCACGGCGACGGCGGATAAACTGGTTCGAAAGGACATTTTCGACCGGCTGAACATTCAGAACGCCGAGCTTTTCCTCTCCAGTTTTAATCGACCGAATATCTATTACGCCGTCGAACCTAAGCGGAAATCCTACGACCAGCTACTCGATTATCTCGAAAAACGAGAGGACGAGAGCGGCATTATCTATTGCCTGAGCCGCAGTTCGGTCGATTCGCTTGCCGCTGACCTTCGCGACGAGGGTTTTTCGGCACTTTCCTATCACGCCGGTCTCGACAAAGCGACACGCGACAAACATCAGGAATCATTTCTAAAAGACGAGACGAAGATCGTGGTGGCGACGATAGCTTTCGGCATGGGAATCGACAAATCTAATGTGCGGTTTGTCGTTCACATGGATCTGCCGAAAAATGTCGAGAGTTATTATCAGGAAACGGGGCGAGCCGGCCGTGACGGCCTGCAGAGCGACGCTTTGCTATTTTTTAGCTGGGCAGATGTCGTCAAGCTAAAGGGTTTTGCCGCCGTCGAGGGAAACGCCAAACAATCCGAGATAATGCTGCGAAAACTCGACACAATGGGCAAATTCGGCGACCTCAACACGTGCCGCCGCAGGTTTTTGCTCAATTATTTCTCGGAAGAAATGGTCGAGAATTGCGGCAATTGCGACAATTGCAATGCCGTGTTCGAGCGTTTTGACGGAACTATTATCGCCCAAAAAGCTTTGAGCGCGGTTTACCGAACTGAACAGCGATTCGGGATGGCATATCTGATCGATTTTCTGCGCGGTTCTCAGGCACGGACGATCCGCGATGAGCATAAGAATATTAAAACCTACGGCGTCGGTGCCGATATTTCGAAAGATAACTGGTTTGATTATTTCAAAGACCTTATCGCCCAGGGTTTTCTTGCCCAGACTGAGGGCCAGTTTCCCGTGATCGCTCTTACTGAAACAAGCATGGACGTGCTCGCCGGAAAAACATCGGTGCAGATGATCAAGGTAAAGTTGAAAGAAGAGAAGAGGCCGAAGCTTGTATCCGCAGTTTCGCATCCCTACATTCAGCCTCTTTTTGACTCTCTCCGAAACCTACGGACCAATTTTGCCAAGCACGAAAACGTACCGCCGTATGTTATTTTTTCGGACGCGACACTTGTCGAGATGGCAACGTATTTGCCGCAGAATGATCAGGAGCTTCGACGGATCTCGGGCGTTGGCGACCTGAAATTCGACAAATACGGTGCCGATTTCTTAGCCGAGATCAGATCGTACTGCCTTAAAAATAGTCTGGTTTCCCGGATCGATCTCAAGTCGTCAAAACGAGAGCGAAAAACCCGGACAAAACGTGATGCGAGCGGGAAAGATACCTATAGCATCTCGCTCGATATGTTTCGAGGCGGAATGCCAATACCGGAGATCGCTCGAAAACGGGAACTTGCGGCGAGCACGATCGAGAATCACCTCTCGCGGTTTATCACGACCGGCGAGATGAGCCTTGATCAATTTGTTTCGATGGAAAAAGTCGAACCGATCCGCAAGGCGATACTCAAATTTGCTGACAGCAATGCATTGTCACCGATAAAAGAACATCTTGGCGACGAATACTCATATGGCGAGATCAGAGCCGTGCTCGCCGCAGAAGGGAAATTAAAAGTATGAAATTTGTTAACGCGATCTTATTCCTATTTGTCACGCTCATCTGCGTTTCCGCACAGACAGTTAAGTCTCCCGACGGTCGCATCGTGCTCGATTTCAAACTCGCCGACGGCGGCGTTCCCACCTACTCGCTAAAATTCGGCGAAAAGACGGTAGTAGGCGCGATAACGGACGAAAATTCGCGAACTGCCTCATTTTCGCTCGATTTTCTTGCACCGAATAAAGAGTACTTGGCGACGATCTATTCTGATGGAGCGGACGCCCAGTGGGATCGTAATCCGTCAGTGTACAAGATCGATAAATACATCGTCACGAACGGCACGAAGTTAAAATTGCTCCTCGCCGAGGGCGGCGGTGCGGCGGTCAGTATCGTGCCGGCGACGACTGTTGATCTGCGAATATACAACAGAAAAAAATAACAGGGGGTCGAGACCCTACTTGAGATGAGAAACAAAAAATACGACGAAGACGATTTTCTGATGACGTGTGCCCTGAGATTTGACGGTTACAAATATAACGAAGAGATGGGGCGACAGAGTCGAGAACCGAGGTTGGAAATGTCTGAGATTGCTCAGCGACTTATGAAAACGAAGGAGTTTTTCGATGACATAAACGAGAATCTCTGGGCCTTTTTTATTATGCAACGAGGATTCAAGTGGGGCGGCGAATTTCTAACTCGCTATTCGGACGAACACCTTGTGTACATGATGTTATTTCTCCATGTCTATCGCGAGGAGATTCACCGGGACTACCAATACTCGGACTTTGGATGCTTTACAAAGTGGGAGAGAGAATACAAGCCTGTAAGGGAAAAGCTTGCCGCACAAATCCGCCAAACCCTGCGACGTCGGGGACGCGGTGCGAAATTTTATTCTAGGAACTCAGAGAAATGACTGGTTTCCGAGCTTAACAAAAATGACAAAAAGGTGTAGAATTTAGGTTTTATTTTGATGATATTAAAAATATCGAGAGTGCGGAGAATTTGTAATGAAAATCGGATTACCTAAAGAAATAAAAGATAACGAATACCGCGTTGGACTGACTCCTGCCGGCGTTCAGGCACTTGCCCATTCGGGGCACACGGTTTATGTGCAGAAAACTGCGGGCGAAGGCTCGGGGTTTAATGACGAGCAGTATGTAAAGGCCGGCGGGCATTTACTCGATACGGCGGATGAGGTCTGGGCAACGGGCGACATGATCGTCAAGGTCAAAGAGCCGGTCGCACCTGAATATCCGCGAATGCGCGAAAATCAGTTGCTGTTTACGTATTTGCACCTCGCACCGGAATTTGAATTGACCAAGCAGATGATGGACCGCAAGGTCACGGGCGTCGCGTACGAGACAATTACCCAAGGCAAACGTCTTCCGCTGCTGATCCCGATGTCTGAGGTTGCCGGTCGGATGTCTGTGCAGGTTGGTGCAACGTATTTAGAGAAAATGAATGGTGGCCGCGGCATTTTGCTCGGCGGCGTTCCGGGAGTTCCGGCGGCAAATGTCGTGATCATCGGCGGCGGAATAGTAGGAACTGAGGCCGCAAAAATGGCGGTTGGTTTAGGAGCAAAGGTGACGATCATCGACCGCGACCTCGACCGTTTGCGCCAGCTCGATGATATTTTCTTGTCGAAGGTTCAAACGCTGGCATCGTCGCGTTACCAGATCGAGGAAGCAATTTCGCACGCCGATCTAGTTATCGGAGCGGTGCTCGTCGTCGGTGCTGCGGCCCCGAAACTCGTCACCCGCGATATGCTGCATCTCATTCCGCAGGGAGCGGTTTTGGTCGACGTCGCTGTCGATCAGGGCGGTTGTTTTGAGACAACACACGCAACCACGCACTCGAACCCGACATATTACGAAGAAGGCGTTTTGCACTATTGCGTCGCAAATATGCCGGGTGCGGTCCCGAGAACTTCGACGTTTGCGTTGACCAACGCTACGTTGCCGTATGCTCTCGACCTTGCAAACAAAGGTTTTGAGCGGGCCATCGCCGAGGATGCGGGATTGCGTGAAGGTGTCAACACATTCGCCGGAAAGCTGACGTACGAAGCCGTCGCAACGTCGCAAAACCTCGAGTACACGCCGCTCGATTCGCTGCTTGATCTTAAAGCGGCCTCAGCGGGATAGGAACACTTAGATCGCCCACGAAATTCACGAAAGGCACGAGATAGGTTATTCTTTTCGTGTCTTTCGTGTCTTTCGTGAATTTCGTGGGCCGTTTTTTCTTATGTACGAATTTGCCGTTACACCAGCAGTTACTCAGCTTCGCCGACCGGGAGTGATCATCACCGATGTCACGCCCGAAAGTCTCGGCGAAGAGCTCGAGCTGCAGCCGAACGACCGGATCGTCCGTGTTAATGGCCGGCCGGTACGCGATTATCTGGATTTTCGCTTTCAAACGGCGGGCGAGACGGAGCTGACCTTTCAGGTCAAAAAGACTAACGGCGAAACGCACGACATTGAATTCGATCGCGAGGAAGGCGAAGATTTTGGAATAGACTTCGAACAGATCGTTCCGCGTCAATGTGCGAACGAATGCCTCTTTTGTTTCTGCAAAGGCAATCCTGAGGACGCCCGGCCTTCGCTGTTCGTGCGTGATGAGGACATTCGGCTTTCGTTCCTCTACGGAAATTACACAACGCTGTCATCCATCACCGAGGACGAGATGAAACGCATCATCGAACAGCGTTTGTCGCCGCAATACGT
>JAYSZT010000273.1:0-3215 GCA_043737915.1 Acidobacteriota bacterium | reverse complement strand
CTTCCGGGATGGCGGCGGAATTTATCTCAACAAAAGGGGCCGATTTTCTCTTGGAGTGAGCATGGATCGCACGTGCAACCAGTTCCTTTCCGGTTCCGCTTTCACCGGAAATAAGCACGCGGCCATCAGACGGCGCGACAATCGCAATTTGCTTCCGCAATGCCCGCATCGCCACGGACTCGCCGACCATCATATATTCTTCCGCCAAATCGCTCTGCAACTGGGCATTAACACGTTCCAGTTCCCGGTGCCGGACGGCATTTTTAACTGTGATCACGGTCTTTTCCAAACTGAGCGGCTTTTCTATAAAGTCAAAAGCCCCGAGTTTGGTAGATTTAACCGCTGTCTCAATATTCCCGTGCCCCGAAATCATCACCACCGACGCTTCGTCGCCATTCTCCCGCAGCCGCCGCAAAGTCTCCAAACCGTCAATTCCATCCCTAAGCCAAATATCCAGTAAAATACAGGCAAAATGCTGTTTCTCCGTGATTTCAAGGCAAGCTTCACCTGAATCCGCGGTCTCGACCGCAAAACCCTCGTCCTCCAAAACCCCGCGAAGCGTCTCGCGAATTCCGGGCTCGTCGTCAACTATTAGAATTGAATTATGCACCACATTCTAAAGACTTTCTTAGACATCTCTGCACTTCCAGCCAGTCCGTTTCGGACAAATTCCCAATCACGGTGGTTTGGGAAGACTCTCTTGTGCCAATATACATTCGGACGGCCGAAGGTTTAGACAACTCGGCGTCAGCCCAGTCTTGTAGAATATAATCAGTTTTCGACTTGGCCCTATCAATTCTGCTGGTCACAACCGCGAGGATAACATCAGGCCTCTCTGAGTGATAAGCTGTTGTAGATATTACAACGGCCGGACGGCGCTTGATTCCCATGGCTCCGGGAAATTCAACAACTACAATAGTTCCGGGTTTCATTTATAATCACTGTCGCCGAAGCTTGAGAAAGGCGTGAAGCCAAAATCTTTCATATCTTCGTCTGTCCATTCATCGTTTTCATCAATGATCACTTCTTTTCCGTATCGCTCCCGCAAAAAGATCGCGAAATCCCTCACCTCTACCACTTTCTCGGACGGAAGCGATTTCAATACGTTTATTATTTCTAAAGTTTGGGTTTCACTCATTTTCTTACTCCTTTGCGACACTCGCAACCCGA
The DNA here is from genome assembly GCA_043737915.1 of Acidobacteriota bacterium. Lineage (GTDB taxonomy): Bacteria > Acidobacteriota > Blastocatellia > Pyrinomonadales > Pyrinomonadaceae > OLB17. Next base: position 2,045 of record JAYSZT010000273.1, on the reverse strand, counting down.
TTTCTGGAAGTTACAAAGATCATTCGTTGTTTTCCTTCCTTCCGTAAAGAATTCGATCATGATCCCGGCCGGAAAATTTATCCGTTTTTCCTTCCAAAGGCAATGCGGCAATCTCAGATAATCTTTCCGCGACCGATTGTCCACTTTTCTCTTTTTTCGACACCACCAAAATCTCGACCTCCGAGCCATCCCAAATAGAGAGAGGCTCATCTAATACAATTGTTCCATTTTCATAAACTGCCGTTATTGTTTGGCTCATATTCGCAACCTCACCACACATTATAATTCACACTGCTCCGAAATGTAATCTTCTAAACAATCACCGGAAGTTCGATGATGAACTTCGCCCCTCTAGGCTGATTCGCAACAACCTTAATCTTACCGTGGTGTTCCGCCACAATTCTATTCACAATGGCTAATCCCAAACCAGTGCCGCGGCCTTTGGTGGAAAAATAAGGTTGAAAGAGTTTCTGAAAATCGCTCGGCGGGATGCCGCTGCCGTTATCGGCGATCTCGACGACGATCAGATCGCGAGCAGTCTCGTTTCGGGTTCTCACGGTGATAATTTTGGATTCCTGCGATATGTCAAAAGCCTCGATAGCGTTTTCAATGATGTTCACGAATACGCGTTTCATCTGTTCCGCGTCGATCATGGCATTCGGCAGTTCCTCTTCGAGATCGATTTGAATTTCCGCTTCGTCCGGGCGATCCTGGTAGAGAAATACAATCTGCCCGATGACTTCATTAATATTGCCGCTTTCAAGTTCGGCCTCGGGCAGGCGGGCGAATCTGGAAAATTCGTCGACCATCGATTTCAGCGAATTTACCTCGCGTAAAATCGTAGCCGTGCCATCGCGGATGACCGCCGCCGTACTGCCATCAATACTCCCATTCGTTTTCGTGTTGCCTTCCGGGAACCCGGTCGCTATCGCTCGCGGTTCTGACTCTGCTTCTCGGAACCTTTTCGCGATCCGTTCCGCCGAAAGCTGGATCGGTGTCAGCGGATTCTTAATTTCGTGTGCCATTCTGCGGGCGACTTCCTGCCAGGCCGACGCCCGCTGGGCCGCGATGAGTTCGGATAGATCTTCGATCACAAGCACGGCGCCGTTCTGGTCCGTAAGCGCCGTTGCCGTCAGGGCCACAGGCATAATCGCTTCCGTTTCGGAATTTCCGTCGGCGTGTTCCCGCTGCAAAACCGTCTGCTCCGATGCGTGTCCGATACGTTTTGCACGCGAGATAAGGCGTTCCAGCACTTCACGGTTCTCTTCATTAACTAGATGAGTCAGTTCAAAACGGCTGAAATCCCCATTATCCAAACCGAGGATCGAAACCGCCGCTTGGTTGATCGTGCTCACCCGGTTATCCGAATCGAACGAGATCACGCCCGTCGGCAGCGATTGGAGAACCGTTTCGATATATTTCTGCCGCTCGCTTAGTTCCGCTGAATTTTCCTCAAGCGTCGCCGACATTTGGTTGAATGTCGAGACCAATAACGCCAGTTCGTCCTCCGCCAACACGTTTACACGATGGGCTAGATTCCCTCGCGCGATCTCGTCCGCGCCTTCCGCAAGTGCCTTTAACGGAACGGTCAGCCCGCGGGCAACATAAAAAGCCGTCCAGATCGACGCGAATATCAATAAAAACGTCAGCACGCCGAGCGTCAGCAAACCTACTTGGCGGACATTGATATTTTCATCCTTGAGCCGGTCGAGTTCGCCGAGCGAATCGTGAACGAGCTGACTGACGCCGCCATCAAGAGTCTTGTCCGGCACGATGATCAATCTACGGCCGTCCGGGAATTCCGCGGACGCCGCGTCGAATCCGTGGCTATTCCAGAAAAGCGGCTTTGGCTCGTTCGCATTGCGAAATTCGGCGAGGGCATTGTCCAGATTACTTTTCTGAAGCGCGCTGAGAGGTTTTTCCGCAGACGCAATCGTTTGGCTGTCTTTCGAATGAACTTCGACAAACGTCAGATGACCTGCATCGGCAATTTTTCCGAGGGCTTCGTTGTCGATAATCTGTTTTTCCAGAACGACGGCAATAAC